>JANOAY010000098.1:0-10495 GCA_031411375.1 Pedosphaera sp.
TGCCCGCGCTCATCGCGAAGCAGCGCACCGCGTTTCCGCGTTACCAGTCTGTCGAGGGCGACCGCATCCCCACGCAGATCGCCATTGATAACAACAGCTCGAACACGCGCACCATCATCGAGGTCGAGACGGAGGATCGCATCGGATTGCTCTACGCGCTGGCCCAGGTCTTCGCGGCGCTGGAGCTGAACATCGCCATTGCGAAAATTCTCACCGAGCGCGGCGCGGCCGTGGACACGTTTTACGTCACGGACATTCTCGGCAAAAAAATCGAGGACGCGCCGATGCTGAAGCTGACCGAGCGGAGACTGCGCGAGGCCATCGCGGCGCTGGATGCGCCGATGATTTGAACGGTGGGTTTGGTCGCAACGCGACCATTTCGAGCGGGGCAGGCGCCGGGCCTGGAGCCCCGCTGCTTCACTTCAACAGCTCCCGCTGCCAGGCCATCAGCTCGGCGTGCGGCGGTTCTCCGTTGTGACGGACGCGGGCCAGTTGCACCAAATCCGCGCGGCTGGCGATGATGGTCGGGTCAATTTCCAGCTCGGTCGCGCGGCGGTTGCGTTTTACTTCCAGGTCGTGGTAGCGGCGTTTTTCTTCGCCGGACTGGCGGTAGTGCGGGGTGCGGAGGAGTTGCGGTTTGTCGGGCGTTTGCACGCCGCGTTGCACGGCCTTGAGCAAGGTGCCGGCGCGGCGCGGGGAAAAGCGTTTCGGAATCAGATGTTCCACCGGACGGCCTTCCACGGCGTCAATGGACATGGTGATCATGACCTCGGGCTGGAGGATAAAATAAGGCGGGCGATTCGCGGCCACGGCCTCCTTTTCGCGCCAATGCCAGAGTTCACGCAGGACGGCCAGCGCGTTCGGGCCGAGGTGAAAGCTGCCTTTCACGCGCCAGGCCTCGGGGTCGGGCGGCTTGACCACGGAACATTCCTCGATGAGCCGGCGGCAGGATTCTTCGTGCCATTCCAGCCGGCCCTTGTCCTGCAATTCCTGCCTCAGCAGGTCTGAAAGCGCCTTGAGGAAGCGCGTGTCGTTGCGCGCGTATTCCTCCATGCGCGGGGTGAGCGGACGCCGCGCCCAGTCGGCCTTCTGCGGGCCTTTCTCCAGCTTCACGTTCAGATACTTCGCGACCAGGTTGCCCAGGCCGAACTCCCGCAGACCGAGCAGCCGCGCGGCCAGCATGGTGTCGAAGATGGCCTTGGGCGTGAAATCAAAGGTCTTGCGGAAGAGCCGCAAATCGTAGTCCGACCCGTGCATGATGAGCGTGTGCTCGCCGAAGAGTTGCAGCAGCGGCGCGAGCGGCACGGAGGCGAGCGGATCGACGAGCGCCTCGATGCCCTCGGCGCTGATTTGCAGCAGGCAGAGCTTCTCGGGATAGGCGTGCAAACTGTCCGCCTCGGTGTCGAGCGCGAGCCAGGGGGCGGCGCGCAGCGCGGGCAAAAGGGCGTTCAATTTCTCTTCCGTATCAATCACGGGCCGGACTATGCGGGGCGCGAAAACAAATTTCCACTAAGTTGCTCAAAAGCTCCGTTGGGAGGCGGGAAAGGGGAGCTTTGAACTCTGAACAGTCGAACTTTGAACTTTGAAAGGGGAGCGCGGCCTGCATTCGAGGTTAGAGTTCAAAGTTCAAAGTTCCTCCAATGCTGCCATGCTTGACCCTGCGCGGCGCGCGGCCTTTCAATCGTCGCCATGCCAACAAATCTTGCCCGCGCCTTTGTGGACTCCGCCGCGCGGCATGGCGGCAAGACCGCCGTCTTCTGGGGCGCGGAGGAAATCACCTACGACACCCTGCGGCGCCAGACGGCGGGCGTCGCGGCGCACCTGATCGGGCAAGAGAAGATTCAGCCCGGCGACCGTGTGGCCGTGTGGATGAAGAACTGTCCCGAGTTCATCCCCGCGTGGTTCGGCATCATCCTCGCGGGCGGCGTGGTCGTGCCGGTCAACAATTTCCTGAAGCCGGACGAGATCGCCTTCATCCTGCGCGACGCTGCCGTGCGTGTCGTGATCCACGATGAGAGCCTGCGCGAGGGCGCGGAGAAACTCGCCACGCTCCTGCCCGAGTTGCGGCAACTCCGCGCCGAGGAATTCACATCCCCTTCGTCCCTCCCGTCCTGTCCCGGCGAACACCGCAGCACCTCCGATCTCGCCGTGCTCGTGTACACCTCCGGCACCACCGGCCATCCGAAAGGGGCGATGCTTTCCCACGGCAACCTCCTCGCGAACGTCGAGAGCTGCCGCGAGAAGCTCGCCGCCGTGGATCACGACCGCTTCGTGGTGCTGCTGCCGATGTTCCACAGTTTCATGATGACGGTGGGCATGTTGCTCCCGCTGCTCGTCGGCGGCTCCATGCTGCTCATCAAGTCCGTGCATCCGCCCAAGAATGTCATCATGGAAATTCTCGCGCGGCGGGCGACGATTCTGCCGGCGGTGCCGCAGTTCTTCCGCGCGCTTGCGCACGGCGAAGCCCCGCCGGATTTTCCACTGCGGCTTTGCATCAGCGGCGGAGCGCCCTTGCCGGCGGAAATTCTCAAAGAGTTCAACGAACGGATGCCCGTACCCTTGATCGAAGGCTACGGACTGAGCGAAGCCAGCCCGGTGGTCTGCTTGAATCCCATCGACGGCTCGGGCCAGGCCGGCTCCATCGGCCTGCCCATCTCGAACGTCGAAGTATCCGTGCAAAGCGAGGCCGGGAAAATCCTGGGCGTCGGCGAGACCGGCGAACTCTGCGTGCGCGGCGCGAACGTGATGCAAGGCTACTGGAACCAGCCTGACGAAACCGCCAAAGCCCTCCGCGACGGCTGGCTGCTCACCGGCGACATCGGCCATCGCAATGCGGACGGCTACTTCTTCATCACCGACCGCAAGAAGGACATGCTGCTCGTCAATGGCATCAATGTTTATCCGCGTGAGATCGAGGAGATTATTTACCAGTTCCCCGGCGTGAAAGAGGCGGCGGTCATTGGCGTACCCGACGCGCGGCGCGGCGAGCAGCCCGTGGCCTACGTCTCCGCGAAGGAGGGCACGACGCTGGATGCGAAGGCCATTCAACACCACGTCCGCGAGCACCTCGCCGATTACAAAGTGCCGAAGCACGTCCATGTCCTCGCCGCGCTGCCCCGCAACGCCACGGGAAAAATCCTGAAGACGGAACTGCGGAAGCTTGCGTCCGCGTAGTGGGGCAGCCGTCTCGGCTGCCGCTTGTCCACTGGCCGTCCCGGCTGGTGTTTTTTTCCTTCAGCCGGGTCGGCCAAAGGACTGAGGCAGGCGGGACGCCTGCCCCACTGCGAATGCTGCGCCCGCCCATTCAAGCCCCCTCTCCGCGCCGCCGATGATCTGCGGCAGTGAAGCAAGGAGGCTGGTCATCATTCCGACTGGATGGGCGTTCCATCGCACCGGTTGTTCGCGAGAACAACCGGGGGAGGTTTTTTTCCACGGTCGGCGCTGGACTCAGTTTGTTGGTCGCCTTGTTTTTCACCGGCTGCGCCACATCAAAATCACCCGCCCCTTCCGCCGGCTGCGTGAAGGTGCTCACGGAATGGACCGGGCATCAGGCGCGCTTTTTTCTCCGCAACTCCGACACCGCCGACATGACCGCGACGCTCGAAGTCGGCGCGATTAACATGCGGCCCAACGTCCCGCTGCCGCGCACCGTCATCGTGCCGGCGGGCGCGACGGTGGAAGTGCTGCTGCTCACGGGCCTGACGAACGCCGGCGGCCACTGGTCGTTCGGCTACACGAATCACTACACCATGGGGCGCGGCGACGCGGTGCATGATGACGCGCAGCTTTACGCGCTGCCCTACGCACCGGGCCGAAGCTTCGAGGTCACGCAGGGGCATCACGGCGGGTTCAGCCACACGGGCGCGGATGAATTTGCGATTGATTGGAAAATGCCCGAAGGCACGCCGGTGCTCGCGGCTCGCGCGGGCGTGATTGTGGCGGTGAAGGAGGACTCAGAGCAGGGCGGCGCGCGCCGCAAGTTCGAGGAGTTCGCAAACCACGTCATCATCCAGCACGAGGACGGCACGATGGCGCACTACTGTCATCTCGCGCCGCGCAGCGCGCAGGTGCGTGTGGGCGAGGAGGTCGCGGCGGGCGCGGCGCTGGCGTTGTCCGGCAACACGGGTTTCAGCAGCGGTCCGCATCTGCACTTTGCGGTTTTCAAGGCGCGCGGCGGTTATGGGCGCGAAACCCTTCCGGTGAAATTTCTCACGGTGGAAGGGCGCGGCATCACGCCGGTGACGGGGGAAAGTTATCGCGCGGTGGATTCCTCGGCGCTGGCGCGGCACTGACGAACATAATTTTCTTCAATGCTCGCGCGTGGCGACCGCACACTTCGTGGCATGAAATCCGTGGTGCGTTTTCTTCTGCTGGTGCTGGCCCTGGCCGGTCTCGTGGTCTTTCTCTCGTTTCACATCTCCAGCATCGGGCCGAAGCAGACCATCACCGTGGGCGCGAGTCCGTATCCGTGGCTGACGTGGACGCGCCTGCACGGCCTGGGCGATCTCGGCCACAAGGTCGAGGTGAAGGCGCTCTCGTGGTCGGCGGCGGGACTGGTCGTGAGCGTGGTCGCGCTGGTGCTGCGCGCGCGGGTGCGGTCTTAAAATCTTTGGTGCAGGCGCGGCTCGTTCAGCCTGCGCCGAGTTCTTTCGCCTTGTTCGCCGCCGCGCGCACGGCGCTCATCAGGGCCGCGCGCACGGCGCCCTTCTCCAATTCATGCAAGCCCTCGATGGTCGTGCCGCCGGGACTGGTGACCATGTCCTTGAGCGCGCCGGGATGCTGGCCGGTTTCGAGAACCATCTTTGCCGAGCCGAGCAGCGTTTGCGCGGCGAGCCGGGTCGCCACGTCGCGCGGCAGTCCCGCCGCCACGCCGCCATCGCTCAACGCCTCGATGATTTGAAAAACATACGCCGGGCCGCTGCCGCTCAAGCCCGTGACCGCGTCGAGCAGAGATTCTTTCACCGCGAAGGCGATGCCGACGGCGCTCAACAGTTGTTGCGCCAGTTCGCCGTCTTCTGTGGTGGCGTTCGCGCCGAGCGCGTAGCCGGAGGCGCCCTCACCGACCAGAGCGGGCGTGTTCGGCATCACGCGAATGACCCGCGCGCCCAGCGGCAAGGCCGCTTCCAGTTTCTGGATCGTGACGCCGGCGGCGATGGAGACGAGCAGATGTTTGGAGTTGAAGGCCGGTTTCAATTCCGTCAACAAGGCGGCGACTTGATTTGGCTTTACCGCCAGCACCAGCACGCTGGCGAAGCGCAGCACTTCGAGATTGGAATCCGTGACGCGCGCGCCGACTTCGCATGCGAAGGAGTCGCGCGCCGGCTTGAAGACATCGCTGGCGATGACTTGTTTCGCGGCCACGATCTTCGAGGCGACAAACCCTTTCGCAAGCGCCGAGGCCATTTTGCCCGCGCCGAGGAAACCGATTTTTAACATGGCAGCCATGCGCGGGTTCTTAGCAACTCACGCGCGCAGGCGGAAGGCATTTCGCGGAACGAGGGCCGGAGGAACCTGGGAGCGCCGGCATCCCTGCCGGCGTGAACGTGTGCCGATGAAGAAACGCGCCGGCTGGAAGCCGGCGCACCCAGGCGCGCTCGAACCTCGCCGCCTCCAGTTTCAAAAACCGTGTCAGGATGCGTCCTTGAAGTTTGGAATTTGGTGTTTGGATTTAGATTTTTGATATTTGGAGTTTCGCGCCTTACGCATTTCCCGCCTGTTTAACCGTAACTCCAGACTTTACATCCCGGCCCGCACTCCTAGCCTTGCCTCCGCGTGCTCCCACAAAAGCCAGTCACACTCGCGGAGATCGCCCGGCGCGCGGGCGTGAGTGTGATGACTGTGTCGCGCGCGCTTCGCAAGCAGACCAACATCTCGCCCGAGACGCAGAAAAAAATCCAGGCTATCGCCGACGAACTCGGTTACCGCCCGAACCCGCTCGTCTCCGCGCTGATGACTTATCGCCGCGCCGCCAAACCCGTGGAGTCGCACCTGAGCATCGGCTTCATCACGAACTTCCCGACGCGCGACGAGTGGAAGAAGTCGAAGCTCTACGAAAGTTTTTACCAAGGCGTGGCCGAATCGGCGGACCGGCACGGCTACGGCGTGGAAGTATTCTGGCTGCGCGAGCCGGGCATGACCTCGGAGCGGCTCACGCAAATTCTCCTCACGCGCAGCATTCACGGGCTGGTCATTGCGCCGCTGCCGGTCGCGCATGGTGAACTGGAACTGGGCTGGGAAAATTTTTGCGCTGTGACGCTCGGCTATTCGCTCACGAAACCGTTGCTGCATCGCGCGGTGAATCATCAGTTCCGCTCCATGCGCTCGGCCATGCGTGAACTGCGCGCGCTCGGCTACCAGCGCCTCGGACTCGCGCTGCCCGCCAGCCTGAACGAGCGCGTGGATCGCCAGTGGGTCGCGAGCTTTCTCGTCGAGCAGCGCGACCTGGATCATTCCGTGCCGCTCTTTGTGCCGGACGACGCGCAGTGGAATTTCGAGAGCTTCCGTAAATGGTTCGCCGCGCAGGAGCCGGACGCCGTGATCGGCCACGAGGAAATCGTGCTCGAATGGCTGAAGAAGATGGGCGTGCGCGTGCCAGACGACGTGGGTTTTGTGCATCTGAACTGCGCGGATCAGAGCGGGACGTTCGCCGGCATCTACCAGAACGGCCCGGCCATTGGCGCAGTGGCGGTGGATTTTCTCATCGGCATGATTCACCGCAACGAACGCGGCCTGCCTGCGCTGCCGCACTCGCTGCTCGTCGAGGGGACGTGGGTCAGCGGCAAGACTGTGCGCGCGCGCAAGGCCGCCTCCGCTAAGGCAAAGGCCTGAAGGTTTTGCCTTCAGGCCCTGCAGAACTCATTTTTCAAAAACTCTCTGGCGACCGCTTGCTCATGCCGCGGCCGGCTGCAACACGCGCTCCTTCGACTCCAACGGCTGCCCCAACTGCAAATCCTCCGGCAACGGCACGAATTCGCGAATCTTGTTCCACAGCGGCGTGAAGTCCTTGTTCACATCGCCGCTCAGGCAGTCGGTGATCTCGCCCTGCGCCTCGGGATATTTATCAATCACCTTCTTGAACGAGAACTTCGGGTCGTAAAAGGCATAGACCAGCTTGCGCATGTTCTCCACGCCCTGCCGCATGTAGGTCCCATAGTTGGAGAAGCGCGCCGGAGAAAAATCTTGGGCCACCAGCGCTTCATGCACGGTGTCGCCGGCCAGCACGCCGCTCTTGAGGGCAATCATCAGGCCGCTGGAGAATACCGGATCGAGAAACGCGAACGCGTCGCCCACGAGCAGCAAGCCCTCGCTGCCACAATGCTGAGCGTGCTGCGTGTATTCGCTGATGATGCGATATGGCCCGACCTGCTCGCCCACCGAGAGATGATCCTTGATCCAAAGATTTTCCTCCACCTCGCGGTCGAAGATGGTCTTCAAATCCTTCACGCCGCCGCGCGAAAGATATTTTCCCTCGGCCACCACGCCCACGCTCATCATGTCGTTGTGCTGCGGGATGTGCCAGAACCAGCCTTTGTCCGGGAGCATCGCCACGGTGGTCTGCCCTTCGTCAATGCCCGGCTCGCGCTTCGAACCTTTGTAGTAAGTCCACACCGCGACTTTGTTGAGATACGGATCGCGCTGGCGCCAGCCGTTGCGCACGGCAGTGAAGGCTTCCTTGCCGGTGCAATCGAGCGTCATCGGGGCGTGGAACTCGACGGTCTCGCCGGATTTTTTCTGCGCGCGCACGCCGACCACGCGCTCGCCTTCGCGCAACAGTTCCTTCACGACGATCTCCTCGATCACTTCCGCGCCCTTGCTGCGCGCGTTGTTCAGGAGAATCTCGTCGAACTCGCTGCGGAGAATCTGCCACGTCTGCGCGACCGATTCCTTGTCGTAGCGGTTGAAGAAATAAAACGGCTGGCTCGCACGCCCGTTCGGCGACACGAAGACCACGCTGTATTTCTTCACGAACGGAGAGTGCTTCATCAGGGGAATCAGCCCCAGTCGCTCCATCGGCCCGTAGGTGAACGGGATCATGGACTCGCCGATGTGGTAGCGCGGGAATTTCTCGCGCTCGAGAATGAGCACGCGATGCCCGTGCTCCGCCAGAATCGCGGCGGACGAACTGCCCGCAGGCCCGCCGCCGATGATGAGAACGTCGTAATCAGTTTTCATAAATTATTTCTTCAATGTCTCCGGTGGTAAAATTTCCACGATCTCCGCCAGCGCGCGCTGCTGCGTGTCGAAGTGCGTGTTGCGCCGTCCGTAGAGCGTGTGCTGGCCGGTGATGCGCAGCGCGCGATTGATGAACTCGTCCGACGTGACGAGCAGATAGGCCTTGGGCCGGCTGGCGTGCGCCACCGCGCAGTCGCGCAGGATGTGGCCGAGCGGTTCGCGTTCTTCGAGGATGAGCTTGCGCGCGGCGGACGAGAAAAGCGCCAGGTTCATCTTGATCGCGCCGAACTCCACCGGACGGTTGCTACCATCGAGCACCAACACCACTTCGCGAAAATAGAAATCTCCGCGCTGCTGACTGCGCATCACCGTGAGATGAATTTTCCCGCCGTGAAATTTCTCCAGCGTCGGGGTCATGTCGTCCTGATGCACGAGC
Source organism: Pedosphaera sp. (assembly GCA_031411375.1). Lineage (GTDB taxonomy): Bacteria > Verrucomicrobiota > Verrucomicrobiia > Limisphaerales > SIBH01 > JANNGC01. The sequence goes on from JANOAY010000098.1 coordinate 8,609, forward strand.
AGCGCGCGGTACGGCTCCGGCACCACATCGCCCGACACTGCTTCAATGGGCGGCAAGGCCAGTCCCTGCTGCGCGTAAAAGTCATCCAGCGGATACGCGATGGGCAGCGCGGCGGAGGGCGCAGGCGGTGTGTTGATGGCAGACTTGCTCATGTTCAGGCGTATCACGTCGTCCGGTTCGTCAGATGCTGCGGCAGGAAAAACTCGTGCAGCAGACGGTCCACTTCGAGCAGTCCTTCGCGGTTCAGTTGCAACTCGTCGCCTTCGATGGTCAGGAAGCCCCAGTCCTTGAGGCGTTGCAGCGGCGCGGCGAAACGCTCCAACACATTCACGCCAAATTTTTTCTGGAAGTGGCTGATGCTGTTCCGGCCCAGCTTGAAGTGCAGGATGAATTCGCGGATGAGCCGCTCATCAGCGGGCGGCACGTAGGCGCGATAGACGGGCAGCTCGCCTTTGTTCACCGCGGCGAGATACGGCTCGAACTCGTGCTGGTTCTGGTAATGCACGCCGTTCAATCGTCCGAAGCTCGCCACGCCCACGGAGAGAATGTCCGCGCTGGAGAACAGCCCCTCGCGATAGACGAACTTCACCTTCGCGGGGTCGCGCACCACCGTCGTCGCGCTCGTCACGGTGTAGCCGACTTTCTCGAACTCGCCGTAAGCGTACTGCACCCAGCGGCGCTTCACGTCCCAGTCCGCGACCGGCGCGATGAGTTTGCCCTCGGTCTTCATGCGCTGATAGATGCCCGTGTTGTACGGCACCTCCATCTGGTAAATCGTCACCGAGTCAGGCTGGAGCGCCACGGCCTTCGCCACCGTCTCAAGCCACTTCTCCTCCGTTTCCTCGACCATGCCCGCGATGAGATCAATGTTCACCTGCGGGAAGCCGATTTCGCGCGCGTAATTGTAGGCGCGGATAATTTCTTTCGAGCGATGCGCGCGTCCGTTGATTTCCAAAATGTGATCGTCGAAGTGCTCGATGCCGAGACTCAGGCGCGTCACGCCCATGTCGCGAATGGCCTTGAGCTTGTGATCCGTGAGCGTGCCCGGCTCGGCCTCGAAGGTGATTTCCTCCGCCGCATCCCACGGCAGCAACGCCTTCATGCTGTCGCTGAGAAATTTCAACTGGCTCTCGGACAAATAGCTCGGCGTGCCGCCGCCGAAGTAGAGGAAGCGCGGCTTGCGTCCGCCGATGACCGGCTTGCTCGCGTAAGCCGTGAGTTCCTTCAGCACCGCGTCAATGTAGCCGCGAATCGCCGCCGCATCCTTGTCCGTATAGACCTTGAAGTAGCAGAAGTGGCAGCGCTTCCGGCAGAAGGGAATGTGCGTGTAGAGACCAAGGTCGTTACCCGGTTCCGGCGCGCGCTCCAGCGCCTCTTGGAACTGCGGAATGGAGTCGGACTTCCAGAACGAGAACGGCGGATAGTTCGAGATGAAGTAGCTGCCCGCCGTCGTCTCCTTCTGCATCGGAGGCGCAGTCGGCGTGGGTGCGGGGGCGATGGTGATGGTGCTCATGATGGCGGAAAATCAGGCGGCTCTACGGACGCGTGGCGCGGCGGGTTTGGGAATCTTGAACTTCCATCCGTCTTTTTTCATCTCACGTTCGTGCCGCTTGATGTCCGCAAAAATGGCGTCGAGGTCGTAGTTAAATTCTTTCGCGTGCTCGTCGCGGACGCGGCGAATCTCGTCGAGGATAGATTCATTTTTCATTGGCGTATCCCATCAGTTGAGGCGGCGTGCAAATCAGAGGGCAGCGCAGATTTTCGAGCAGGCAGAGCGCCTCCAATTTTGGCCGCATGGTGGCATTGGCAATGTGCCGGCAATTTTGCGTCAATAAGTATTGTACTCCGGCCAGCGCTGCAGTTGCGCCCGCCGGCTCATCGTCAATG
>JANOAY010000099.1:0-2293 GCA_031411375.1 Pedosphaera sp.
GGCGCGCGGGTCCCCGCCCGGGCGCTATGTATGCGCGCCCACCCCCGCGCGGGGTGGGACACCGGCGCTCCGATAAAACCAAACTGACCCACTGCCAAATTTTCCGAAGCACCAAGAAAATCTCCGGCTCGCTCTTTTGATCAATCTCAGGCCGGTTCAGAAGCTCATCACGTTCTTGTGCCGCCGTCGCGCGGCGGCTTCCCTCCCCGTTGTGAATTATTTTCCATTGACCCTTACCCCGCATCCATGACGAGATAGTCAGTCAGTTTCTAAACTCAAAAACCGAATGCCCAAGTTAGCGAAGAAAACGAACCGCGCGCCGCGCTTTTCCGCCGCCGCCGCGAAGTACGACGCCCACCACACCGTCCTCTCGAAGACCTACGGCGCGCTCGCCGACCTCCGCCGCGAGCTGGCCGACTCGAAGCCGCGCATGGCCGAGCGCGAAGAGCTGCTGAAAATTTTCGCGAGCTGCACCGACTCGCAGCGCGCCTGGCTGCTGCTCGAAGACTACTTCGAGAAGCTCTCGCTCTCGCGCAAGGATTTCACCGCGCAGGAATGGTGGCCGCGTGTGCTGGCCGCGAAGGGCCGCAACCGTCTTGAGGAACTCGCCATCCTTTTCCTCCGCGCGAACCGTCCGCTCCCGCAGGAGCTGATGACCTACGCGAACCTCGACCGCTTCGCCGAAATCGAGCAAGCCGAGCAGGAGCAGCAGGTGCTCACCGACTTGGAGAACTGGATGTTCCCGCCCGCGCCCGCGCATCTCGACGGGCCGCGCGCCAAACTCCACGTCTTCGGCGAAGTCATCACGGCGGACGATCATCCGAAGCTTCACGCGCTGAAAATCCACTTCAATCTCTTCCGCCCGCGCACCGGTGAGCGTCATCGCAGCATCGGCGATCTGATTGAGATCACCACGCGCTCGGCGCACGAGCAGGAATTGTTCGCACCGCTCGACTGGCAGTTTCTGCTCTGGCTCGGCGAGCACTACGGCGATCTGGAGAAGCAGGACTCGCTGAAAATCTGCGGCATTGAACTGCTGCAATGGCTGGCGCGCTGGGGCCACACCGGGCGCATCGAGTTCGAGCATCAGCCGTCGAATTTTTCCTTCGAGGGCCGCATCGCGGAACTCGGACCGAACTTGGAAAACGGCGACAAGGAACTGTCCTTCACGCATCGCCTGAATCTTTCCGACGGCGCGCACCGCCGCATCAGCGAGACGAAATTTTTCGCGGGCCAGCCGCCGATGGCGCTGGTGGACGCGCAGTTTTATCTGCTCCGCAACGCGCCGTCCGCGCGGCTGCTGGAGTATTGGGCCGAGTCCCCGGGCATTCCTGTTCGCAAGTTGAGCAACCGGATGCGGACACAGCTTCGCCGCACGCAGACTGTGAACGGCGTGGACTGGGATCAGCTCTGCATCGCCCACGGCGCGAAGCCGCAGTTTGTTTTTGAGTTGTCCGACGAAACCGTGCGCCTCCGTCTGCGCGCGACGAGCGAACGCGACCAGAGCGAGTGGCACTGGACCGGCCAGGAGTGGATGCTCGACACGCCCCGCAAACAGGACGCCGACAAGCCGCACATCCTCGAAGACGCGCGGCTCGAACCGGCGACGCACTGGCTGCGCCGCCTCGACTGGTTCACACCGGAGCCGGGCCTCTGGGTCGGCGACGCGAACGAAACGTTTCTCGGCACGCTGGCGCAGGCGTGGCCGGCGCGTCCCGAAGGCGCGGAGTTTCTCGGCAACCCGGCGTTCCATCGTCTGTTCATGGCCCCGCGCCAGTTGAAGCCCAAGCTCATCGTCAAAGGCAGCGGCATTGACTGGTTCACCGTCTCGACGGAGTGGGAGCACGAGGGCATGAGATTGAGCGCGGCGGATTTGCAGCGCCTCGCCATTTCCAATTCGCGCTTCGTGAAACTGCCCGACGCCGGCTGGGTCGAACTCGACACCGCCGCCGTTTCCAAGGCGCACGAGACGATGGCCGACTTGAACCAGGACACGCTCAGCCCCATCGGCCAGCGCATCAGTCTTGATCAGGCGGCGCACTTTGATGAGGCGGAGCTAAAACGCTTCGCGGACTCGCCGGAGTTGCGCGCGCTGCGGACGCGCATCGCGGACTTCGAGGGCGTGCCCGCCGTGGACATTCCCAAGAGCGTGAACGCGGAAATGCGTCCGTATCAGAAGGACGGTTTCCACTTCCTCTGCCACCTCACGCGCACGCATCTCGGCGGCATCCTCGCGGACGACATGGGCCTCGGAAAAACGTTGCAGACCTTGTCGTGGATGGCGTGGTTGAAG
>JANOAY010000100.1:0-1800 GCA_031411375.1 Pedosphaera sp.
GTGACTATTGATGGCGTTCCGACCGCACTGTTCGCTTCTAGTCATACGGTAGAACTGCCGGTCACCAGCACCGATTCAATTCTGAGCATTGACCGCACGCTGATTGTGACGTGTGCTTCTGGCAAGATCGTGGAATGCGGCACGCCGTGGACGTTCAATATCCCCGTCGCCACGGACAGTTGCGGCGGACTGCCCGTGATCACGAACATTCTCAGCACGGTCACGAACTTCACCGGCACCTGCGGCTTCGTTGCCATACGCACTTGGGAACTGATTGACGCGTGCAGCAACCGCACTGTTTGCGCGCAGACGGTCACGGCCATTGATACCACGCCGCCCGTGGTCGCGTGCGCGCCGAACAAGACCATTGAGTACGGCCAGATCTGGAATTTTGATCCGCCCTCCGGCAACGACCTGTGCATTGGCACGAACGTCAATGTCGCCATCACCAGCACCATCACGAATCCCGGCCCGTGCGGGCTGATGTTCACCGCCACGCGGACATGGAGCGTTTATGACGGTTGCAGCAACCAGGTCACCTGCGCGCAGACCGTCATCGTGCAGGACACCACGCCGCCGGTCATCACTTGCTCGCCGAATAAGAATATCAACTGCCTGGGCGTCTGGTCGTTTGATTTCCCCGGCGCGACGGACATCGCGGACGGGACGAACCTGACCATTGCCATCGTCAGCACGATCACGAACGGGACGTGCGGCTCCAGTTACAGCGCCACGCGCACCTGGCGGGCCACGGACTCGTGCGGCAATTTCTCGGAGTGCAGCCAGACGGCGTTGGGCCGCGCCATCGTCACGGTCAGCGGCACGATGTTTTTGCCCACGAATTATCCGCCCACCACGACGGACAAGCGCGTGGCGACGGCGACACTCGTCGGCCCGACGAACACCACGGCGACCACGGTTGCGGACGGCACCTACAATCTCGTCTTCGATGCGGCCAACGATGTGTCAATCAACGCCCTTGCGCCTACCAGCGGCAACCCGGCGGACGGGATCAGCACGATTGACGTCGCGCTTCTGCGCCGGCACATCCTGAATCTCACGCCGCTCGATTCGCCCTACAAACGGCTGGCGGGCGATGTCGATGGTTCCAGCAGCATCACTACGCTGGATTTGTCCTTCGTGCGCCGCCTGGTGCTCGGCTCGACGAACCGTTTCCCGCGCGGGCTCTGGCGTTTCGTGTCGGCGGACCATGCGTTCACGAATCTGACCGCGCCGTGGGCCGCGCCGACCAACCGCACCTACGCCAGTGTTGGGGCGGACGTGACGGCGCAGAACTTCGTAGCGATCAAACTCGGCGACGTGAACAACGACTGGAGGCCGCCGGCCGCCGTCGCGCCGGGCACACCCAAGAAGTTCCCGGTCTCGGCTGGCGAGACGAACGGCGTGACCTTCATCGCGCCGGTGACGAACGCTTTTCCTGGCGATGAAATCGTGGTGCCGATCATTGCCTCCGGTTTTAGCTCCGTGAACGCGTTTCAATTCACCGTCCGCTGGAACACGCAGCTCCTGGCGTTTGTGAATCTCGGCACGCTCGGACTGCCCGGCATGGCGGGGGGCAACTTCAACACCAATTCAGCCGCCAGTTCTGGCTACGTCACCGTGTCTTGGGATGATCCCAACAGCGGAACCGTGAATTTGGCCGAGGGCGCGACCGTTTTTGAAGTGCGTTACCGGCTGGTCGGGGGGGCCTCAAACACCGCCGCGCTGTTCTTTGACAGTTCACCGACGCCGCTGGAAGTGAACGACGGCAATTTCAATGTTCTGGTCAGTTCGACCATT
>JANOAY010000101.1:0-8485 GCA_031411375.1 Pedosphaera sp.
TCACCGTCCGCCGCATCAGCTACGGCGAAGGCGTCGAGCGCATTTTCCCCACGCACTCTCCGCGCGTGGACAAGGTGGAAGTCGAGCGCACCGGCAGTGTCCGCCGCGCCAAGCTCACCTACCTGCGCAAGCGCATTGGCAAGGGCGCGACGCTGGTGAAGGAAAAGGCCAAGGCCGTGACCGCCACGGCGAAGAAGTAATCCGCCGCAGAGTTTTTCGAGAAGCCCCGCGCAGTCGCGGGGCTTTTTCTTTTGGCAACGTGCTGCCGGTTTGCAACCGGCAGAAGCAACGCGGTTCGAGCAGCGTTTGAAATTCTGGCTGGCTGTTTGGGCGTTCGCAGCATCTGCCAGTTGCAAACTGGCAGCACGTTGAAGCGCCGCCGCTTTCAATCCGCGTCCGGATCGTCATCGCCATCAAGGTTCGCGAGGGTGTGGCCTTCGGGCCAGAAACTGCAGTTCGGCTGACGTGCGAGGCTGCGGATGCGATAGGTGCCGTTGGCCGGGCAGTCGGGCAGCCGTTCGTCGCGCAAGTACGGCGCGATGTCGGTGCTGGCGGGGCGGGCGGTCGCGGCTTGTTTGTAATCAAACGCCCATTGCGTTTTGGCTGTGTTCATCACGCGCAGGTTGCTCATGCAGGCTTTCACGCGGGCGGAATTGCGGGCCTTAAGAAAATTCGGAATGGCGATGACGGCCAGCAGGGCAATGATCGCGACCACGATCATGACTTCCACCAGGGTAAAGCCGCGCGCGGCGCGCTGTCCCAATTTCAGCGGGCCGTGTCCAGAGACCTGCCAACGTCGTGTCGTGTTCATGGTGCAAACCTTTCGGGAATCACGGGGAGCAAACGCATTGCCAGCCGCGCCACTTTCCTCCAAGGTCGCGCCGCTTCGCCTATGGCCACGCTCATCGCCAACAATTCGGAAGCCTCCATCAGCCGCCTCCCGTTGCGTCCCGGCATCAATCTCGTGGGGCGCGCGGAGGGCAACCACCATGTCATTCCGCACGGCTCCGTCTCCAGCCGCCACTGTGAGATCGTCTGGCACGACGGCGTTATTTCCGTGCGCGATCTCGGCTCGACCAACGGCACGTTCATTGACGACCAGCCGGTGCAGCAGCAGCCGCTCGCGCACGGGCAGCGCCTGCGCTTCGGCGGTGTGGAATACTTGCTCGAAGCGCCGGAGACCGCCGCGCCGCGCCCCACCGGATTGCGCGTGAACGTCGTCCAGCACGTCCAGACTGTGGAGACGGTCGCCGCGCCCGTCGTCGCGCACACGGCGCAGGAGTCCATCGCGGCCATTCGCCCGGCGATGTACGAGGAGCCAAATTTTTACCGGCTGCTGCCCGGGACGTTCGGGTACCCGTTCAAGAGCAAGGGCATCATCCTGCTCGTGATCGGGGCGGTGGTGTTTCTGTTTTTGGAATTTCTCGCGAGCTGGTCGTGGCTGATCAAAATCATCAGCACCGGCTACCTCTTCGCCTACATGCAGCGCATCGTGGCCTTCACCGCGCAGGGCGAGGACGAGATGCCGGACTTCCCCGAGTTCGGCGAATGGTGGTCGGACATCATCCTGCCTTATCTGCTTTTTGTGGGAACGTGGGTGGCGTCGTTCGCGCCGGCCATTGCGGTGTACTTCCTTCTGAAGCACAGCCTGGAAGGGCCGATGCTGATGGTCGCCATCGCCGTCACCGTCCTTTTCGGGGCCATTTATTTTCCGATGGCGCTGCTCGCGGTGGCGGTGTCGGACAGTTTCGTGGCGCTGAGTCCGCATATCGTCGTGCCTTCGATGTTCCGCGTGTTCCTGCCCTACGTGGTGACGCTGCTGGTCGTGGGCGTCCTGGTCGCGGTCCGGGTCGGCGGACATTTTGGAATGCTGCTGATCGTGGACATCCCCTTCCTGCCCGAGGTGGTGATGGGCTTTGTCTCGCTCTACCTGCTGGTGGTGATGATGCGCGTGCTGGGCCTGCTCTTCCGCTGCTATCGCGCGCCGCTGGGCTGGCTGGGCTGATCCGCGCTTTGCAACGAAGCGATTCACTGGCAGCCTTCGGGCGCAGCGCGTTTTCACCCAATCATTTTTTCAATCCTCAGCGCGTTGCTGTTTGCCGTCGCGCCGGACGGACGGGCGGCAGAGGCGAAGAAGCCGGCGCTGAAATGGTTCACGCTGCCGGGTTGTCAGTTGCTCGCGGCGGAGCATCGCGACGGTGACAGCTTCCACATGATGACCGGCGACCAGCGGCAGTTCATCTTCCGCCTCTACTTCACCGACGCGCCGGAGACGGACACGTCCGTGCGCGAGCGCGTGACGGAACAGGCGGCGTATTTCGGCGTGAGCGAGGCGGAGATCATCAAGGGCGGCGAAGGGGCGAAAAAATTTGCCGCCGCCTGGCTGGCGCGCGGCTGCACCGTGACCACGCGCTGGCAGAACGCCCAGGGCCGCAGCCGCCTGCCGCGCTATTATGCGCAGATTGACGTGGGCGGGCGCGACCTCGGCGAGCTGCTCGTGAGCTGCGGCTGGGCGCGCGCGAAAGGCACCGTGGCCATTCTCTCCAACGGCAAGTCTGCGAAGGAGCACATGGCCAAACTCCAGAAGCACGAAGCCGAGGCGAAATCGAAGCGGCTCGGCCTATGGGCGAAGGCGGGGAAGTAGTGCGGCTTTGGAGCGCGGACTTTCCAGTCCGCAGCCAGCCACGCAGGTCTGAAGCGTGAATTAGAATCTCAAGCCTCCTGACTCCGTGGCTGGCTGCGGGCTGGAAAGTCCGCGCGCCGAGAACTTACGGCAGTAGCAGCACGCGGAAGAATTTTTTGCTCTCGCCCGCGCTCGGCGTGCATTGGATCACGCCGCCCGTGCCTTGGATCAATCCCGGCACCGCCGTCCACGTCGTGAAATCTTCCGAGGACTGCAAGTAGTAGAGGCGGCCTGCCACGCTGCTGAAACGCAGCGTGAGCGCGTTGGTGCTCTGCCCGGCCACGACGAGCGTCGGCGCTCCCGCCACCGGCACGGTGAAAGGGCGCGGCTCGGCCACGAGCTGCGGGTTCGGCACGGTGCGCGGATTCGGCACGTAGTATTGCACCAGCACATCCAGGAAGCCCTGCGAGGGCAGTGGCGTGAGGACTTCGATGCAGGGGAAGCCGCCGTTGGTGCCGGTCGCGTTATAGACGCGGTTCGTGGTATCGAGTCCCTTGATGGTCAGGCGCACGCCGTTCGGGAACGACTGCGGCGTGGGATTCGCGATGCGGACGAACTGCTCGAACAACCCGTTCTGGTGGTTCAACAAAATCGGCCCGAGCGCGGTCACGGGCGGCGTCTGCGTCACCGTCACGGTCACAATGCTCGACGTGGCGCGCAGGCCGAGGTCGTCGGTGGCCTCGGCGCGGAAGGCGTGCGTGCCGAAGGTCGCGTTGAGGAGCGAGGCGAAGTAGGGCGTGTTCGTGCCGCTGCTGAGAACATTGGTGCCGTCGAAGATCGTCACGTTCGTGATCACGCTGTCCGGGTCGCTGGCCTGCGCGATGACGGTGATGTTGTTCGTCCCCACCAGGCTCGTGCTGTTCGAGGGGTTGATGATGCTGATAATCGGCGGGCCGTTCAGCGTGATGGAGAAGGTTTTTTCCACGGACGTGTCGGAACCGGCATTGGCCGTGCCGCCGTCATCTTTCAAAACCACCGTGAGCGTCGCCACACCGTAGCCCGTGCCGATCGGCGTGTAACTGAGCGCGCCAGCGGCGCTGATCGCGGGCTGGACGGCGAAGAGCGCGGGGTTGTTGTTCGCGAGCTCAAAGTGAACCGCCTGTGCGGATTCGTTGGCCGGTCCGCCGCTGAGGCTCGAAGCCCAGTTCGCCACGGTCTGAGCGCCGACGTTGAAGTTCACGCGCTGGCTGGAACCGCTGTTGAACGAAGGCGCGTCGTTCACCGGCGTCACCATGAGGCTCACGACGACGGGGGAGGAGTTCGTCAGCCCGTCATTCGCCACGTAGGTGAAGCTGTCGGGTCCGTAGTAATTCGCGGCGGGCGCGTAGGTGAAGGAGCCATCCGCCTGCAACGCGAGCGTGCCGTGCGCCACACCGCTCACGAGCACCGCTGTGAGCGCGTCGCCGTCCGGGTCAGAGTCATTCGCCAGCACGCCGGGCGCGGACACGAAGAGCGATTGATCTTCCAGCGTCGTGTAATTGTCGTTCTCGCCAGCGACGCCGAACGGTTGGTCGTTCACCGAACTGATCGTGAGCGTCACCGTCGCCACGGCGGAGGTCGCGAAGCCGTCGGTGATTTGATACGTGAACGAATCGTCGCCGTGATAGTTCGCATTCGGCACATAGCTGAACGAGCCGTCCGCATTCAGCACCAGCGTGCCGTGCGTCACGTTGCTCACGAGTTGCGCGGTCAGCGGGTCGCCATCGGCATCCGTGTCGTTCGGCAGCACGCCGGGCGCGGGGACATTGATGGCGATGTCTTCGGCCGTGGCGTAGGCGTCGTTCACCGCGATGGGCGCGTCGTTCGTCGCGATAACGACGATGCGGACCAGCGTGGTCTCCGAGTGCAGCGCGCCATCGAAGGCGCGGTAGAGGAAAGAATCTTCACCGTGGAAATTCGCGTTCGGCAGATACGTGAACGCGCCGTTCGTTTCCAGCACCAGCGTGCCGTTCGCCACATCGCGGACGAGCACTGCGGAAAGCGCGTCGCCGTCCACGTCGAAATCGTTCGTCAAAATTCCCGCGACCGGAATCGTGAGCAGCGTGTCCTCTAGCGTCGTGAATTCATCCGCCACCGCGACCGGCGCGTCATTGACCGGCGTGACCGTGATGCTGACCGTGGCCGGCGCGGACTGCGCCGTGCCGTCCGTCACGCGATACGTGAACGTGACCAGCCCTGTGAAATTCAGGCTCGGGGTGTAAGTGAGCGCGCCCGAGGCACTCATCTCCAGCACCCCATGCGGGACGCCGTCCACCAACACCGCCGAGAGCGCATCACCATCCGCGTCGCTGTCATTGGCCAGCAGGCCGGGCGCGGGAACTGTCAAGGTCGTGTCCTCGACGGTGGTATAAGAATCATTCGCCGCGATGGGCGCGTCGTTCACCGGCGTGATCGTAATCGTGACCGTCGCGGGCGCAGAAACCGCCGGGCCGTCCGTGACCGTATAGGTGAACGTGACCGTGCCGGTGTGGTTCAAACTCGGTGTGTAAGTGAACGAGCCGTCCGCGCTCAAATTCAAAGTGCCGCTCGTCACGTTGTCCGCGAGCGAGACCGTGAGTGTGTCGCCGTCCACATCGCTGTCGTTGGCAAGGACGCCAGGGACGGAAAGGATGATCGTCGTGACTTCCGCCATCGTGTAAGAGTCGATGAGCGCCACGGGCGTGTCGTTCACGGGCGTCACGGTGATCGTCACCGTGGCGATGCCGGAGCTGATCACGCCGTCGCTGGCACGGTAGGTGAAGGTGTCCACGCCGGTGAAGTTCAAGCTGGGCGTGTAGAGGAACGCGCCGTTCGCGCTCAGGTCGAGCGTGCCGTGCGCCACGTTGCTGACGAGCGCGGCGGTCAAACCATCACTGTCAGCATCCGTGTCGTTGGAAAGGACGCCAGGGACGGAAATGAGGAGCGTTGTGTCTTCGGCAGTAGTGAAGGCGTCGTTGTTCGCGGCTGGCGCGCGATTGAGAATCGTCAGTGTCGCGCAGTTCGACACCGGCCCGCCGCAGTCCGCGCCGGAGATGACCACGCAGTATTCGCCCGCCTGACCGGCGGTGAGATTGTCGAGGGCCAGCGCGCGGTTCGTGCCGAGCACCGTGCCGTTGAAACTCCATTCGTAACTGAGCCGCGTCCCGCTGGCCGTGACGCTAAAGACCACGTTGCTGCCGAGGTAGCTCGCCTGATTCGCCACCGGCGTCACGATTTGCGCGGGTGCGTTGACAACGACCACCGCGTGGTTCGTCACCGTGCGGCACACGCTCGACACGACCACGGAGTAATCGCCGCTGTCTGTCGCCACGGTGTTGTTCAGTGCGAGCACCGCATTCGTCTGGCCCGCGAGCACCACGCCGTCCTTGTTCCACTGGTAATTAAATTGCGCGCAGCCGCTGGCGTTCACTTCGAGATTCACAGTCGCGCCCGCGCAGACCGTGGTGCCGTAGGGGCCGAAGATGTTCGTGGGCGGACGGCAGATGACCGTGGAGATGGCGTCGAAGAGGGAGCCGAGCTGGGAGGAATTCGTGGCGAAGAAATAGTCGCTCGCCGAGGACGCCATGCCCGTCATCATCGCCGAGTCAATGTTCGTGCCGAAGGCCACGGTGAAGATGCGCGTGCCGGCGTTCTTCGCGAGCTGCGCGTTGTAGAGCGCATTGCTCGGCGTGTCGAAATCGTGCGGGATGCCGTCGGTGAGCAGCACCATGATGGGCAGCGCGTTCGGACGGCGGCGCGCGGAAGTCAGCTCGTCCTGCGCGGTGATGATGCCGCAACTGATGCACGTTCCGTTCGTGGCTCGCCCGAGCGCCTGAATCGCCTCTTCCATCGCGAGCGGAGAATTCGTCAGCGTCTGGTTCAGCGTTGAAGTCGGGTTGTACGAAACGAGGCCGAGCGTGTCGTTCGTCTCGGCGGAGAGGTGCAGATTGTGGACGAAGTTCGACGCTGCGGTGCGCGCGTCGGTGTAAGCCTGGCCGACCATCGAGCCGGAGCGGTCAATGACGAGCATCACGTCGAACTGGTTGAAGCACGGCTCGACGGTGAGCGTGGCGCTGTTCGTCACGCTGCCGCAGGAGTTGCCCACGATGACCGAGTAAAGGCCCGAGTCCGTGGAGAGCAAGTTCGACAAGAGCAGCGTACCGCCGTTCTGTCCTGCGATGACTTCGCCATTCTTCAACCACGAGTAAGTAATCGGCGCGGCACCGGAGGCCGTGGCGTTGAACGCGACGATGGAACCGACCATGCGGATTTGGTTCGCGAGCGGCGGCGTGCTGACGGGGAGATTCACCGTGAGCGTCGCGCTGTTCGTCACCGAGTTCGTCGCGCCGGTCAGCCGCACGCGATACGGCGCGGCGTCGGAAGCGCCGACGTTGTTCAGCACCAGCGTGCTGTTCGTCGCACCCGCGATCAGGTTCGTGCTCTTGAACCATTGATACGTGAGCGCCGTGCCGGTGGCCGCGATGTTGAAATTCACAGTCGCGCCCGCACACACCGTCTGGCTCGCGGGTGGCGAGCTCACGACGATGGGCGCGGGACTGACATTCAGCGTGGCGGTGACGGTCGCGCTGTTCGTGGCTCCGTCATGCGCGCGATACGTGAACGAGTCCACGCCGAAGAAACCCGCGTCCGGCGTGTAGCTGAACGAGCCGTCGCCGTTCAGCAACAGCACGCCGCGCGTCACGTTGCTGACGAGCACGGCGGACAGCGTGTCGCCGTCCACGTCGAAATCATTCCCGAGCACGCCGGGCGCTGAGCGGATGTTCACCATGTCGGAGTTGAGATTGTAAGAATTGTTCGTGGCGCGCGGCGCGTCGTTCGCCGGCAGCACGTTGATGGTCACCGTGGCGGACGCGGAGTTGCTGCCGCCCGTGTCCCGCGCGCGGTAGGTGAAAGAATCCGTGCCATAGAAATTCGTGCGCGGCGTGTAGGCGAAGCCGCCGTTGTTCGTGAAGGTGAGCGTGCCGTTCGGCGGCGCGGTGACAAGCAGCGCCGTCATCGTGGTGCCCTCGGGATCAAAGTCGTTGGTGAGCACGCCGCGATGATTCACAGACAGGCGCGTGTCCTCGTTGACCGAGTACACGTCGTTGGTCGCGAGCGGCGCGAGGTTCGCGGCGGCGGCGTGGCCGGAAACTGCCACCCATGCGCCGAGGGCGCAGAGAAACGAGGCGAGACGATTGCGGTGCATAACGATTTCCTTCAGATGCACCAGCATCCCAGCCTGCACGGCCCGCGATCAATGTTGCCGGGGCAAGCAGACCTACGGGCCTGATCACCGTAATAGTACGGCCTGGGGTACGGGCCGGCTTACGCAGGACTACGAACCCGACCCTTGGCCGGAAGGTTCGGGATGGAGGTTAGCCGCCACCCTCACGGTGCCGCTGGCTCATCGGAGCTATGGTATTACGGCCTCAAGCCGAGTAATCCAGATAGAACGTCTTGATGCGCGTGTAGAAATCAATCGCGCCCGCGCCTTGTTCCTTGAAGGAGTCGGTGCTGCTTTTCTTCACGCCGCCGAACGGAGCCTGGAGCGCGAGTCCGGTGGAGATTTGGTTGATCTTCACCACGCCGGCCTGGATGCGCTCGGAGTAGAGCATGGCCTTATTAAGGTCGCGCGTGACGATGGACGCGGAGAGGCCGACATCAACGCCGTTGGCCACGGCGATGGCTTCGTCGAACTTCTCCACGGCGATGATGGCGATGTCTGGGCCGAAGACTTCCTCGCGCGCGATGCGCATCGGCGGCGTGACGCAGGTGATGATGGTCGGCTGCATGAAGAAGCCGTGCGCGAGTTCGCCATCGCTCAGGCGCGCGCCGCCGTAGGCC
>JANOAY010000102.1:0-9943 GCA_031411375.1 Pedosphaera sp.
TTTCGGCGCGGGCTTTCCACCGAGGTTGGCAAGCGCAACATGATCGAGGGCTTGAAGAAAATTGCCGCGCACGCGGAGGAGAAGAAAGTAACCGTCTGTCTGGAGATGCTGAACTCGCGCGTGGACGTTTCGATGAAGGGCCACCCGGATTATTTCTGCGACGACATCGATCTGTCCGTGGAGATTTGCCAGGCCGTCTCCTCCGAGCGCGTGAAGGTGCTGTTCGACATTTATCATGTGCAGATCATGCACGGTGACATCATCACGCGGCTGAAGCAGCACGCGAAATGGACCGGCCACTACCACACGGCGGGCGTGCCGGGCCGCAACGAGATCGATGACACGCAAGAGATCAAATACGAGCCGATCATGAAAGCCATCCTCGCCACGGGCTATCAGGGTTTCGTCGGGCAGGAGTTCATCCCGCTGCGGGACAAGGCGGCGTCGCTGGCGGAGGCCGTGCGGATTTGTGACGTGTGAGGCGCGTGTAACGCCGGCTTTCCAGCCGGCAGGTCGGGAGACTTTCGAGTCTCCCGTTGATGTTCTTACGCTGGCCGTTCCGCCCGCAGTTCGTAATTCACCACGGACAGACAGTAGGTCGCGGCGGTTTCCACGCGCAGCACCAGCGGACCTAGTGTGATGGGCCGCGCGCCGGACTTCTGGATGGCGGCGTATTCCGCTGAAGTGAAATCACCTTCCGGTCCGACCCACACCGCGAGGCTCGTTGGTAGTTTTTTGTGCGCGGTAAAAAATTCTTCAAACCACACGCGCGGATGACGGCTGCCCGGTTCAAGGCAGCCGATGAGCGCGAGATCGAATTTTTCCGCGCGCGCGAGGAACGCGGCGGGCGTCACTGGCGGCTCGACATGCGGCAGCCAAGGACTGCCGCACTGCTTGATCGCTTCGAGGGTGATGTGCTGCCACTTCTCGGCCTTGGCCTCCGCGCCGTCCGCGTCGAGTTGCGTGATTACGCGTTCAGAGAGCAGCGGCACGATGCGCGCGACGCCCAGTTCCGTCGCCTTCTGAATGATGCTCTCGATGATTTTCCCTTTCGGCACGCCGACGACGAGCGTGATGGCGCAGGGCAAGGGGGCGGCAGAATTTCTTTCGCGCACGCGGAGCGCGAGCGTGTCGCGCGTGTGACCGGTGACTTCGCAATTGAGAATCGCCCCCGCGCCGTCGAGCACCGTCACGCGCTCGCCGTCCTGCACGCGCAGCACGCGCAGGGCGTGGTGCGCCTCGGCCCCGGCGAGCGTCAGCATCTCGCCGTGGCAGTCATTCGCTGGCAGGTGGAAGCGGTGCATCTGGAGAAATGACGAATGAAGAATGAAGAATGGGGAAGCGGTGACGCAGGCCGGGGATTAACACCCCGCCATTCGTCATTCTGAATTTGTCATTCATCCTCAACGAAACAGTTCCTTCGCCTTCGCGAAGAACGACTTGCTGCGCGGGTTCACCGACTCGTCGCAGAGGTTCGCAAACTCCGTCAGCTTCGCGCGTTGCTCGGTGTTCAGCTTCGCGGGGACTTCGACGGACACTTGCACATGCAAATCGCCGTGGCCCTGGCCGTGGACGTTGCGAATGCCTTTGCCGCGCAGGCGGAAGACCGTGCCGCTCTGCGTGCCGGAGGGAATCTTGATCTGCGCCGGGCCGGTGAGGGTCGGCACTTCGATGTCGCCGCCGAGCGCGGCGGTGGTGAAGTTGATCGGCACCTCGCACATCAGGTCATCGCCGTCGCGCTGAAAAATCTCGTGCGCCTTCACATGAATGATCACGTAGAGGTCGCCCGGCCCGCCGCCGCGTTTGCCGGATTCGCCGTTGCCGCTGGAGCGCAGGCGTGAGCCGGTGTCCACGCCGGGCGGAATGCGGAGCGTGATCTTAGAAGTGCGCTCGCGCTGGGCGGTGCCGTGACAGGTGCGGCACGGTTTATCAATGGTGCGGCCCGCGCCCTCGCACTTGGGACACGTCTGCTGAATCTGGAAAATGCCGCGCGACATCAGCACCTGGCCGCGTCCGCCGCAGGTTCCGCAGGCGTCGAAATGCGCGCCTTTTTCCGCGCCGGTGCCGCCGCAGGTTTCGCAGGCGTCGAGCTTCGACACGCTGATTTCCTTTTCGCAGCCGTGCGCCGATTCGTCGAAGGTGATTTCCAAATCGTAGCGCAAGTCGGCGCCGCGCAACGCGCCCGTGGGATTCGACCGGCTGCCTGAGCCGAACAAATCATCAAAGATGCCGCCCCCGTTGCCGCCACCCTGCTGGTTGAAAACTTCGCGGAAAATATCGAACGGATCGTGAAAGCCTCCGCCACCACCGCCGCCGCCGCGTCCCGCGCGCTGGCGCGGGTCGAACGCCGCGTGGCCGTATTGATCGTAGGCCGCGCGCTTCTGCGCGTCGTTCAAGACCTCGTAGGCCTCGCTGAGTTCTTTGAACTTGTCCTCCGCCGTCTTGTCGCCGGGGTTTTTGTCCGGGTGAAATTTCACCGCGAGACGGCGGTAAGATTTCTTGATCTCTTCCTCGGTGGCCGTGCGTGGCACGATGAGGATTTCGTAATAGTCGCGTTTCGCCATCGGGTTTGTAGCGGTTGGAGAAATGGATTTCTGAACGGCCTACTCGGACGGCTTCTTCGCCACGATGACCGACGCGGGGCGCAGCAGACGGTCGCGCAGCTTGTAGCCCTTCCGCACCTGCTGCACGACCTGGCCTTCCGGCACGTCGTTCGTCTCCTGCTGCGAGATGGCTTCGTGGATGTTCGGGTCGAACTTCTGCCCGGCGGCGCTGATTTCCTCCAGGCCCGCCTCGCCCATCGCGGCGCGCAACTGCTGCTGGATCATGCTCACGCCCGCCTGCATGGAAGCTGCGGTCGTGTTCGGCGCGGCGGCGGCGGCGAGCGCCATTTCAAAGTTGTCGAGCACGGGAATGACGCGTTCGAGGAGCGAGTCGTTGGCGTATTTGATGGCGTCCAGCTTCTCGCGCGCGGCGCGCTTCTTGAAGTTGTCGAAGTCCGCCGTCGCGCGGACGAGCTGCTCGTAATAGAGCGCAGCCTTGCCCGCCTGCTCTTTCAACTCGATGAGCTGCTGCTCGGTCAAAGGCGCGGCGGCTTCCGCGCTCGCGGACGGTTCCTGTTCAATCGTTTCGTGATCACTCATGGCAAAATATCCAAAGGCGGCGCGGAAGCTAAACAATCGCATCCGGGGTAGCAACCCCGGCGAATGGCGTCCGGCATCGGCGCACGAACATCTCTGTCCGCCGCAGCGGGCCGGGCCAGGAAAAGCCAAACGGCCCGCCGGTGAAAACACGCACCAGCGGGCCGCAGTCAGTCGCACTTAAAAGTTAACCGGGCAAATTCATGGCACCAGGCTTTCGAGCACCACTTCGTCGTCGGCATTTTGCAGCGCGAGATGGCGGAACTTGAGCGGCGAGGGCGCGGACGGCGGGAGCAGGCCCACGTTGATGCGGCCGGTGAAGTCCGCGGCGTAGGTGCCAACCGGACGGTCGTTCACGAGCAGTTTGAACTCGCCGCCTTGTCCGGCGGCGAACATGCGGAACTGCAAATAGCCTTTCTGCACCGCCACGGCGACGCAGCCGACGGCGGTGAAATCGGCGCCCGTGTTTTGCAGCACGCTGGTGAGGGTGAAGTCCAGCGAGGGCGCGGCGTGCAAATCGAGCGTGAGAATCACCACGCCATTCGTGTCCGCGACCGCCAGCGTGCGGACCTCGGTGAGCGGCGCGAGACGTTCGGCCAGCGTGAGCTTGGTGGCCGTGCGGCGGACACGCTCGCCCACCTGATGACGCTGCTGCTGAATGACCGCACGTCCGGCGGGCGTGGTGGTGAACTCGGCCACAGTCAGAAAGTTGGTGTCATCGCCCGTGGTGGCGAGCAGTTGATAGGGCGTGCCGGGATCAAGTTTCGCGAGCGTCACGCGCAGGCGCTGGAGGTGGCTTTGGCCGCGCTGTTTCACGAGGGCGCGGACATGTCCGCGGGCGTCGCCGTCAAAACCGGTGTTGGTGAAATTTTCGTTCACGACGTAGAGCGTCGAGTTCGCGGCGGGAGCCGCAACAGCCAGCAGCGCGCTGACGAGCAGCGCGCCGAGCGCGAAGAGAGTTTTGCCTCTGATAATCATAGCCGTCCCGCTTGAGCAGTGCCGGTGCCAGTGGAGGCGGTGTCCCGATTTGTGCGGAATTGAAGCGAAAGGGCGGGGGCGTTTCCTCTCCATTGGACACGCGGGACATTCGCTGTTCCAAACGAGGACACCGGAGCGGAGCGCCGACCGCCGAGTCCGCGCGATCCGATGCGCGCAAACTCTGGTGATTTCCAGACGGGCATGAACACGCGGACTCGGCGGTCCACGCTCCGCTTTGAGTTTTGACTTTCCGGGAGCCGCTTCGGACTTTCGGCGGCATGTCGCAACACACGCTCAAAGCCCTCGCCGTCGTCGGCAGCCTGAACCGCCAGTCCGCCACGCGCGTGGTGCTGAATGATGTCGCGGAGAAACTGCGCGCGCACGGCGTGGAAGTGGACCTGCTCGATTTCCAGCATGAGCCGCTGGCGTTGTTCAACACGGACACGACTTACGAGTCCGAGGCGTTCAAGCAACTGCGCCCGCGTGTCGAGCGCGCGGATGTTTTCCTCCTCGGCACGCCGGACTACCACGGCAGCGTGAGCAGCGCGCTGAAGAATTTCCTCGACCACTTCTGGCCGGAGTTCGCTGGGAAACTGTTCGCGACCGTCGTCGCTTCGCACGAGAAAGGGCTGACGGTGACCGATCAACTCCGCACCATCGCACGCCAGTGCTACGCGTGGTCGCTGCCCTACGGCGTTTCCTTTTCCGACAAGGAAGATTTGAAAGACGGCGCGGTGTCGAGTGATGCACTAAAGAAAAGGTTGGAAATGTTCGGCCACGACATCCGTGTCTATGGCGAAGTGCTGGCCGCGCAACGCCGCGCGGACCTGATGGGAACCGCCCCAGGCTTTCTGGCCCGCTACCGGCGCAAATAAGCGGACGGAGGTTCCTTACAGCGCCCGGATGCGCACGAGCGTGGAACTCCACGGGCCTTGGCCGCAGGCGTTATTCGCCCGCACGCGAAAAAGATAGAGCACGCCTGGTTCGAGGTTCGTCATCTTCAGACGCATGCGCGCCGCGGTCTCCGGCCATTTGACCCACGCGCTTTCCGAATCCTCCCATTTCCTCAGCTCTACGTGGAACCAGCATCGCCGCCACCGGCTGCGCCACAACAGTTCCACGCTGCCCTCGATGGCTCGGCCCCGAAAGTGCGTCATCTCGCCGGGCCTGCCCACCGGGGTTTGCTTCGACGCCGCAATGCCCAGCCCCGCTGTGCGCATCAGCACTTCATTGCCATCGGCGGCGGAACTGACCGAGAACGCGCAGCGCGTGGTGAGATCACAAACCTTGGTCAGAAGGATCTTTTCCTTCGTGACCGATGCCTTCAGCAAATTGCGCAACCGCTGCGTGCGGGCGCGTGCCTGATCCATTGCGGCCAAACTTTCCTGCAAGTCGGCGATGGGCGCGCCGGGCCGCTTTTCCTCCGGCAACGTGGCCACGCCGAGCGCGCAACGGCGGGCCGTCTCCAGTTTCTTTTGCTTCGACGCGTTGCGGAAGCCGAGCTTGAACTGTTTCATAATGTTGATCGCGTATCTGGCCGGTCAGCTCCGAGGGCGAAATCACCAAACACCGCGCCCGTCCGTGCTGTCGTGACCTTTGTTGAATCTAATTTTCCCTAGCGGCAGGCCGATGAAATCCTTGAACCGCTGCGCCCCTCGTCGCGCTTCCACCGCTCAGCCGCGTAAATCGCCTCAACCGTTGTCCAAACCGCCCTAACTCGGCGGATTCAAGGCCAGAACCCAAGGGGAACGTGGCGCTCTGCGTCACCACCGCGCCACGGCGTGAAGGAGAGCCGCACTGCTGCCGCCCAGATCGTGGCGCTGTCAATGGTCACCGCGCCACGCTGGCGCGGCGAGCAGGTCGGCTCTGGGGAACAGCGTGGCGCTACTGCTGTCCATCGCGCCACGACCGCAGCGTGATCCGCATAGCTCCGGGCCGAGCCGTGGCGCTGTCGCCCCCTGCCGCGCCTCGCCCAGCACAGAACACGAACCGGGCGTCCCGACAGCCTGGCGCTCTTGACCGAGATAGCGCCACGACGCTCGCCCGAGCTCTGCTCGTTCAAGTAGGAAACGACGTGAGGAGTTTCTGACCGGCTGACCGAACACAGTGAGACTCCTCACGTCGTCTCCTACGCGCGTGGGGTTGTTCATGGCGTGAGCGGGTAGGGGCCGCGCGTGGCGCGGTCGGCGAGGAACCAGCGGAGCCAGGTGGCCCACTCGTCGGTGGGCGGGGCGGCGGCCTGGGTGCACAGGGCGGCGAGGAGTTGGGCCAAGCCCGGAGGGCTTGAAGGTGAATAGCCCCGGGTTGTGAGGCACGAACGAACCCGGGGTCATGCGGTCATCACGCCCACAACCCCGGATGGGGTTGAATTCTTTCGCGTTCGTTACTCCCACGGTTCGACCCCTCCGGGGTCGGGCGCTCTCCGGCGACATTACCCCCGGTTGCACCGGGGGCTATTCACGTTCAAGCCCTCCGGGCTTGGTGCGCTCGCGTGTGCAGTTGCCTCACGGCGTGAGCGGGTAGGGGTCGCGGGTGGCGCGGTCGGCGAGGAACCAGCGGAGCCACGTTCCCCATTCGTCGGTGGGCGGGGCGGCGGCGGACTGGCGGCGCAGGGCGGCGAGGAGTTGGGCCGGGTCGCGCCGGGTTGGCTCCAGCACGCCGTGGGCATTCAGTACTTTCCCGCTCAATGCCTCCAGCAAGTCCGGCAACCATCCCGGCAGCGCCCCGGCGGGCGGGCTGATGTTCCATAAACACGCCTGCCCGTTCGTGGACACTGTGACCAGCCACCGTCCGTCGCGGGTTAACCGACTGGTCATTGCATTGTCATCGCCGGACTCGCTCGCGTCGTCGAAGGGTCCGCCAATTTGAACGCCGGTCATTGACTCCCAGAGCCGTAGGCGGGTTGAAAAAATGCTGCGGTTTTGGTCATTACGCCGACGCAAGGACCGAGTTATCACCTGTTGGCCATCCAGACTGAAGACTCCAGCGCTCATGTCTTGGTCCGCTTCCAGTTTCCGTGCTTTTAATGCACCACTGCGGGTGTCGTGGATCTGAATGGTGTCGTAGAGGCCATCGGCTAAAACCAAAAAACTTTCGCCATCCGGGCTGAATGCAAACTCCTCCGCATCCCAATCAAAGACCGGCTGCGTTTCCCAGAGAGCGCCTGTTTGAGTGTCATAAGCCTTTCCGCTTTGGGCGCCGGAAATCCCTCCGACGAAAATCTTGGAAACACAGAATCCGGAAACCAGCAGCCAGCGACCATCAGGGCTGAATTGGGCCTGAACACTCCTAACCTCAATCGTGTTGGTATTTTGGAGGAAAACTTCTTTGGCTGTTTTGAACCAGACCTCTTTACCAGTGCGGGCATCTACGACGGCGATGGTTTTGTTTGTGGAGACAGTGACAATCCATTTGCCGTCGGAGCTGAATGACAGCGACTCAATATCCGCGCTGAAAGTCATCGGGGCTTGCAGGGTTTGCAGTGTTTTAACGCTCCACACTTCGGCGACATTCCATTTTGCCCCACCCAAAAGTTTTTCCCCATCCGCACTGAACACCGCAGCGATGGGCAGTTCTTTGCTCATCCCGCTGGCTACTTCCCACCGCGTGGTCAGGCCGTTCGTGCCATCGGTCAGCAGGAACTGGCCGTCAGAAGAAATGCGCGCCCTCTCGACGTTCCTTGGCTCGCCAAAATGACGCGACGGCGCCAGTGACTCACGCGTATCCAGCAGCCAGAGATGGCCGTTATCCATCACCGATAGCAACCGTTGACCATCCGGAGTGGCGTGAGGGGGCCATGAGTCGGGCAGTTCCACGGTTTCGGTCAGTGGCTCGCCTGACTTGACGTCCCACAACCGGATTTCGTTGCGGTCAGTCGAGGTCAGAATTCTTTTCCCGTCTCTGGTGTAGGCGGCGTTATCTACAAGGTTTTGATGCTGGAGCGACGACACGAGCGTGGCGTTCGTTCCGTCCCAGACGCGCGCAATCAGACCGTCCAGACCTGTGATCATCCGGCTTCCGTCCGGGCTGAAATTCAACGTCCAGTAGTACCCGGATTCATGGTGCGGCATCATTTGGCCGACTGGCTGGCGACTGCTGCTGTCCAACATCTGGCTGCTATCCAGTCTCCGGGCGGAGTGCCAAATCCGATACCTCTCGTCCCACTCGGGCGGGCCAGATCGCGGAACAATCCGAGAGCCATCGGGACTCCAAACGAACTGTCCGATGACCTTCCGATTAGAATCTTTAGCTAGAGGTTGACCAGTCTGAGCGTCGAAAATCTGACCGCGCCCCTTCATGGATTTGACTAAAATCTTCGTTCCGTCGGAGCTGTATTGGGCTGACACGATGTCCTCCTCGCCAAGTGGGCCGACGACAGGCTGTCCGTTCTGAGCATCCCACACTTGAACGCGTAACTGGGACACGCCGACCACTCGTGTCCCGTCGGGGCTGAAATGCGCGGGGCCGCAACGCTCGTTCACCGTTCCGAACGGCGCGGAAAGCGCGCGGCCTGTGGCTGCATCCCAAAGTTGCAACGCACGCTCGCTGGTCAGGGTGAGGACGCGCTTGCTGTCGGGGCTGAATTCAAAAGGCATCTCACGATCCCATCCGATCTGGTTGGTGTGGCAGTTCAAAATTCCACTCAGCGGTTGCTCCGTCGTCGCATCCCAGATTCTTGCTCCACCGGCTTTGAACACGGTGAGAATTTTTCCGCCGTCGGGGCTGAAGATGGCGAACTTGATCGGAGCTGAGTTGGTCAGAACACGCCTTGGCATGAGCCACGTCCGGTAGTTGAGCAGGGTGAACAGGCGGGTGCGCGCGGCGGGGTTGGTCGGGTTCAGGGACAGGCTGCGGGCCAGGAAGGGGAGCGCCTCGGAGGCGTTGTCGGCGTCCACCAGCCGGGTGGCCTGGTAGAAGTCGGCGGCGGCGAGGGATTGGCGGGCGGCGGTGGAAGCGGAGGCGGCGCGGCGCTGTTCGGTTTCGGCTGCTTTCTGGGCGGCTTCTGCTTTCGTCTGCAACTGCTCGGCCCGGTTCCTTTGAATGGATTCATGCACGCGGGCCAGACCTTCTCGTTTGGCCGACATCGAGATGAACACCAAGGCAATGACCAGGGAGCTCACGACGCAGCCGGCCGCCGTGAACGCGAGACGGTTGCGCCGGTACGCTTTCCGGAAGCGGTAGAACTGGCTCGGCGGGCGGGCGATGACCGGCTCGTTGCTCAGGTGGCGTTGCACGTCGGCGGCAAGGCCGTTGGCGGTGTCGTAGCGGCGGGTGCGGTCTTTCTCCAGGCACTTCATCACGATCCAGTCGAGGTCGCCTTTGAGCAGGGCAATCTGCTCTTTCAAGCGCAGCCGGCGGCGGGAGTCATTGCTCACTTCCTGCGGGGTCGGGATGGCCAGTCCGGCGGCCGGCGGGAGCGAGTTCACTTTCGCGACTTCGAGTTGCTGGGTGAGCCGGGTGCTCGGACGGACCGGCTCTTTTTCGCGGATGGTTCGCCGCATGGCGTCGAGGCCGGAGGCGAGGAGTTCCCGGGCGTCGAAGGGGGTGCTGCCGGCCAGGAGTTCGTAGAGGAGCACGCCGAGGCTGTAGATGTCAGCGCGGGTGTCGATGTCGAGGCCGCTCATCTCGGCCTGCTCGAGGCTGATGTAGGCGGGCGTGCCGATGAATTGCTGGAGTTGGGTATAGACGGTCTTGTCGGTGAGTTCCTGCTGCGTGGCTTTGGCGATGCCGAAATCAATGACCTTGGGCACGGGCACACCGTCATGGAGGGTGACGAGGATGTTCGAGGGCTTGAGGTCGCGGTGGATGATGCCCTTCTGGTGCGC
>JANOAY010000103.1:0-2009 GCA_031411375.1 Pedosphaera sp.
TGTCCCGAAGTTTCCTTTTTGCGAGCTTGTTCCATAGCATATCGCGCAGCGAATAAATCGATTTCGGCATTAACCTTCGTCAGCATCAAGTCGAAATCGGCGCGAAGTCCGGCAGGAAATAGTTGTTGAGATTTAGCTCGGGTCAGGTGCTCGGAGAAATGTTTCTCGCCTTGTGCGTGCGTTGTTTCGGCGTGCTCTCGCACAGCAGCTTTCAAATCACTCGCCAAACCATCGTTCGCTTCAACAGGAGTGGACCAGACGGCTTGTTGCAAAGTCTCCCAAACAAACTGTGCCTTTCGCTGGATCTCTTGAACACAGGCGGTTTTTACGCCGCTCAAAATTACCGGACTGTAGCCGCCCCACCCACGAGCAGACCAATCAGCAAGCACTGCCTGCGTCACTCGACGAAACGCGCCTTGATGTTCCTTGTCGTACGCGTCAACAAAGTTCTTCGTCAGCGCAGTTGTTTGGGAAGGCAACATCGCTGGAACTGTTACGCCTTGTAAGCGTCCATCCCCACGCAGGAACACATCACGTTGCGGTCGCCGAAGACGTTGTCCACGCGGCCGACGGGCGGCCAGTACTTGGCGTCACGCAGGGTCTTCACGGGGAACGCGGCTTGGGCGCGGGTGTAGGGGCGGTTCCAATCGTCGCCGGCGATAGTGTCTGCTGTGTGCGGCGCGTTCTTCAGCGGGTTGTTGGCCTTGTCCCATTCGCCTTTCTCGATGCGCTGGATTTCGCCGTGGATGGCGATCATCGCGTCGCAGAAACGGTCCAGCTCGGCTTGGTCTTCGCTCTCGGTCGGCTCGACCATCAGCGTGCCGGGCACGGGCCACGAGAGCGTTGGGGCGTGGAAGCCGTAATCCATCAGGCGCTTCGCCACGTCCTCGGCGGTCACGCTCTTGTAGGGGCGCAAGTCGAGAATGCATTCGTGGGCCACGGTGCCGTGCGTGCCCTTGTAGAGCACAGGGAAGTATTTTTCCAAACGGCGCGCGACGTAATTCGCGGTGAGGATGGCGACCTTCGTCGCTTCGGTCAGTCCGTCCGGCCCCATGAGGCGGATGTAAACCCACGGGATGGTGAGAATGCTCGCGCTGCCCCACGGCGCGGCGCTGATGGAGCCGATGGGATTTTCGCCGCCGAGATTCACCACCGCGTGGCCGGGAAGGAAATCCGCGAGATGATCCGCCACGCAAATCGGGCCCATGCCCGGCCCGCCGCCGCCGTGCGGGATGCAGAAGGTCTTGTGCAGGTTCAAGTGGCACACGTCCGCGCCGATGTCGCCGGGCCGGCAGAGGCCGACCTGCGCGTTCATGTTCGCGCCGTCCATGTACACCTGCCCGCCGTGCTCCTGCACGATGGTGCAAATCTCCTTCACCGTTTCCTCGAACACGCCGTGCATGGAGGGATACGTGAGCATCAGGCACGCGAGGTTGTCCTTGTGCTCGGTGGCTTTGGCGCGCAGGTCTTCGACGTTGATGTTGCCGAGTTGATCGCACGCGACGGCGACGACTTTCATTCCAGCCATCACGGCGCTGGCGGGATTCGTCCCGTGCGCGGAAGTGGGAATGAGGCAGATGTTGCGATGCGATTCCTCGCGGTCGGCGTAATACGCGCGAATGACCAGCAGGCCCGCGAGTTCGCCCTGCGAACCGGCGTTCGGCTGAAGCGACGTGGCGGCAAAGCCGGTGATTTCGGAAAGCCACTCCTCCAACTCGGCAAACATCTGCTGATAGCCGCGCGTCTGCGCGAGCGGGGCGAAAGGATGCAGCTTGCCAAACTCCGGCCACGTCACCGGATACATCTCGGCGGCGGCGTTCAACTTCATGGTGCAGGAGCCGAGCGGAATCATGCCGTGGCCGAGACCGAAATCTTTCGCTTCGAGCCGCTTGATGTAGCGCAGCATCTCGGTCTCGGAATGGTGCGTGTTGAAGACGGCGTGCGTGAGGAATTTCGATTTACGCGCGTGCGGGGCGGCAATTTCCACTTCGGCTGCGGCCGCGAGATGG
>JANOAY010000104.1:0-1954 GCA_031411375.1 Pedosphaera sp.
GCAACTCGCCAAGATCAAGGTCTTCCCTCTGAAGAACGCTGATGCCCACCAGATGATGACGTTGCTCATGCAGATGTTTCGCATGACGGCAACAACGGCTGGCAATGGCTCCCAACGCAGCATTCAGTATACGCTCGTTAAATCGCGTCTGGATGTCGACGGCGCGCCCGTGGGCGAGGATGAGATGGCCTCCGCCACCGTGGGCACCGCCGAACAGAGTGCGCTCACGGTCACGGTCGATCCGCGCACGAACAGCCTGCTGGTGGGCGGCACCGATCATTACGTGGAGCTTGTCTCGCAGATCATCGAGGGTCTCGACGCCAGTCCGGCCAACGAGCGCAAGACCGAGGTGGTGCGGCTGAAGAATTCGCAGGCGCAGGAAGTCGCCACGGCCATCCGCACCTTCCTCGATCAGGAACGCCAGCGCGTCACCACGGTCCTCGGGCCGGAGGCCGTGGGCACGGCGCAACGAGTGCTCGAGCGCGAAGTCGCCGTGGTCGCCGAGCCGATCAGCAACACGCTGCTCGTCTCCGCCAACCCGCGTTACTTCGAGCAGATGAAGGCGCTCATCGAGGAGCTCGACCGGCCGCAGCCGCAGGTGCTCATCCAGGTGCTCATCGCGGAGGTCACGCTGGATTCGCTGACGGACCTGGGCGTGGAATGGAGCTACACCGGATCGAAGGGCGACGCGAGCTACGGCCTTGGGACAGACTTCAATGTGAAGCGGGACTTGCTCTCGGCGGGCGGCTTCTCCACCGCGGTGACCGGCAGCGACTTCTCCTTCCTCCTGCGCGCGCTGAAGAACGACGGACGTCTCCAGGTCCTGAGCCGTCCGCAGATTGTCACCGCCGACAACAAGCCGGCGACGATCAACATCGGCCAGCGCGTGCCGCTCATCACCGACAGCCGCGTGACCGAGCGCGGCGACACCATCAACTCCTTCCGTTACGAGGATGTGGGGGTGAACCTCGCTGTCACCCCCAAGATCAGCCCGGACGGCTTCGTGAAGCTGGAGATCGGCACGACCAACAGTGCCATCAGCAGCTCGACCGTGGAGATCAACAAGTCGGCCACCGTCCCGATCATCAACCAGCGCACCGCCAAGACGACCGTCACCGCGCAGAGCGGCCAGACGATCCTGATCGGCGGCCTCATCTCCACCCTCGACGACAAGCGCGTGAAGAAGATGCCGTGGCTCGGAGATGTCCCGCTGATTGGCGCTCTCTTCCGCACCACCCACACCACCCGGGATCGGAAGGAGCTGCTCATCCTCCTGACGCCGCAGATCCTGAGCGGTAATGAAACGAACAAGGTTGCCCTGCGCTCCATCGATGAGGTGACGCGCGAGCAACTGGATCGTTCCGGCATCAAGGCGCAGAAGGAGCGCGACGAACTGGAGAAGCAGCTCCTCGACCCCCTGTTTCTGCCCTCGAAGAAACCCGCCGTCGGTGACCAGCCCGGACGTTCCTCCGATGAGCTGTAAGTCCGCCGCCCTTCTGGCGCTCGGCGCCGCATGGATGGCGAGCCTGCTCGTGACCACCGGTTGCGTGACCGGTGCCGGTGGCGCCCGGGGCGTGGACTCGCTCCATGTCTTCACCGTGCCCGTGGCGCTGGACCTCGACGGAACGCCCGGCCCGGACGCGTTTGGCCTGACGCTCTACGCCAGCGCCGGCGACGCGGCGAAGGGCATCTCCGTGACGACCGGAGTGATCGAGATCCAAATGTATGATGGCGCGCTGTCGGCGGATCGCGGCGGCGCGGCGCCGCTTCGGGTGTGGACGTTTACCCCCGCTGACTTGAAGAAGCTTGCCGTCAAGACCTCGCTCGGCACCGGCTACCGCTTCACCATGCGCTGGAATGAAACCCCGCCGCGGCAGGGCCGCCTTACTGTCGTGGTGCGCCATGTGCCGGCGCGCGGTACGACGATTCAATCCGTGCCGACCATCATCGCCGT
>JANOAY010000105.1:0-1588 GCA_031411375.1 Pedosphaera sp.
TCGCTACAAACAAATCGCCGACGAACTGCGCCATCTCGAAACGCAGCTCGCGCGTCATCAGTTCGATGTGTTGGCGGCGGAAATCACCGAGCGCGAGACGACCGCCGCGCGCCTGCGGATGGACATGGAAATTTGCAGCGAAAGTTTGCTGCGCGCGGAAGATGAAATCCTGCTCCTGCGCTCGCGCCTCTCCGAACTCGAAGAGCAGATCGCCGAGTCGCAACGGAAGGGCATGGAACTCAAAGGCGAGTGCGACCGCCACGACAGCCGCATCCATTTCAACGAAGAACGCCTGCGCGAACTCGAGCAGCAAAACACGCGCGCCCTCAGCGACATCACCGAAGCAGAAGAGCGCAGTCGCATGGCAAGCGACGAACTCGCGCTCGTCACCGAGAAATTCAACACCGCCACCGCCGCGCTCGCGTCGCATCGTCAGACGTTGCAGCAAAAGCACGACGCCCTGCGGGCCGTGGAACAGGAGCTGATCGCCAAACAGGACGCGATGCGCAAAGCGCAGTCGGATGCCTTCGCCGCCGCGCAGCAATTGACTCGCGTGCGCAACGAGATCAACGCACTCGACTTGCTCAAGGAAGGCAACGTCGTTCGCCTCGAAAAACTTTCCGCCGAGAAGATTCAACTCGAAGAAGAACGCACGCGCCTCGAAACGCGCCTGCATGAGTTCGCCGCCAATGTCGAATCCGAGAAGCTGAACGTCGCGACCAGTCGCGGCACGGTCGAGGAGCGTCAGGCGCGCTTGAAGGAGATTCAGGTCGAACTGAACCGCATCGGTCAAGAACTCGACGTTGTTGTACGCCAGCAGGCCGAGAAGAAATCACGCCTGAACGTGCTGGAGCAGTTACAGGAGTCGCACGAAGGCTTCGGTGCCGGCGCGCAGGCGGCGCTCAAGCAGTCCAAGTCCGTTCTCGGTTCGCTCACCGACAAGATTCGCGTGCCGGACGAATACATCGCCGCCGTCGAATCTGCGCTCGGTCACAACTTGCAACTCGTCCTCACCGAGCAGGCCGAGTCCGCACAGGAAATTCTCGCGGGCCTCGCGAACAACAAGCAGGGCCGTGCCAGTATCGCAGCGCTTGGTTTGCAACGTGCCCCCGGCGTCCTGCCGGGTAGCGATTCGGAACTTGCGAGCGGCGCTCCCGCGTCGAACACGCCCACCCGGCAGGATGCCGGGGGCACGCTGGCCCTCTCCGTCATCGAAGCCGACGATTCCATACGCCCGCTCATCGCCGCGTTGCTCGGTCGCCTCATCATCGTGGACAACCTCGCCTCCGCCACCAGCGCATGGCGCGAGACGAAGGGGGAATTTGATTACGTCACGCGCGGTGGCGAGTTGTTGAATCGCCACGGCATTTACACCGGCGGCTCGGTCAATAGCAGCAACAACGGCAAGGCACCGTCTTCGATTCTCGGCCGCAAAAATCAGATCAAAGAACTTCAGGCGCAGCTCGCGACGTTGCAGGAACAGGTCAACGAAATCAGCCGTGGCAAAGGCGCGTTGCAAAGCGAGCAGACCGCGCTGCAAGCCAGCCTTCAGCAGGCGCAGACGGAATTGCGCGCGCAGGAAGTCGCC
>JANOAY010000106.1:0-2607 GCA_031411375.1 Pedosphaera sp.
CGAGCACCGTGGCCGCGACCAAAGCAATCAAGGCAGGCCAGACGAGCTTCGGGGGATCGATGGGCGATTTGAAATACAACCACACCAGGACCGCGATGAAGACGAGCGCGGTCAGTCGCCCGAACCACGAAGACGCAGAACGCCACCAGAGCCGAAGCGCGACCAAGGCGAAGCCCACCGGGAGGAACCACTGGAAGGCACGCAACGGGATGCCGTAGGCCAGCAGCTTGTCCGCTGGCTCAGACAGCACGAATTCCCGTCCGCCAATAGCCAGGACGATGCAGATCGTCGCCGCCACGCCGCTGCTGAAAATGAGCGCCGCCGTCTTCCATTCCGCCTTGAAGAGATTCGGCAGCGTGGAGAGCGACAGGAGTCGGCCCTCCCGCGCCGCCAGCGCGCCACCGAGCACGCCGATGAGCAGGGTGAAGTGCTGGACGAACGAGGTGGAGCCGGCGATGCCCGTGCCCAGGATTTTGCGAAACGTAATTTCGGCCAGCGGCACGATGACCATCGCGGCCAGCACGAAGATGACGAGGCTGTTTTCTCCGGAACGAAGGGCGGCCCTCCACCACGGGAGCGGTGCGGACTGCTCCGCGCCGTCGTCCAGCTTGAATTCGCTCATGGCTTGCCGGCCCGGTATTCCTTGAGCAACCGGTCCACTTCATCCCAGATGTCCGCGGGGATGAGCTTGCCCTTGAGCTTGGGATAGAATGGCTCGGCGGCGCGCCGCCAGCGCACTTCAAGCTCGGGGGAAACCGGATGCACCGTGAGGCCCTTGCTCTTCATGGCCTCGACGGCCCGGTTGCTCTCAGAGCGACCCTGCGCCTTGTTCTGCACGCCGGCTTCGAGGGCGGCCTTGCGCAATTCCACGCGAGTCTCCGCCGGAATTTTTTCCCAGACGCCTTTTCGAACAACCAGCGCGCCAACCAGCGGCGCCCAGTTGATCTCGAGCATGTGCGGCGCGCGGTCGTGCAATTGCAGGGCCAGCGCGGCAAACGGCGGCACGGGCACGCAATTGATCAGGCCCGTGTCGAGCATGGGGATGACGTCGGCGGTTTCCAGGGGCACGGGTTGGAAGCCGCCGTCCTTCCACATCTCGGCGTAGTAGGAGTCGCCGGCCCAGATGAAGAGCTTGCTCTTCTGCAAATCCTCCGGCGTGGTCATTGGCTTCTTGGAGAAGAATCGAATCCAGCCCGCGTCCGTCCAGAAGAGCACGACGAACCCGGCCTTCTCCATGCGCTTCTCGAGGGTGGGCTGCAGCTTCGCGCCGATGTAATCCGCCTCGTCCAGCGAGCGCAGCATCATCGGCACGGATTGCAATCCGGTGACGGCCTGCTCGATCTCGGACAAGCCGGTCGCTGTGAGCAGGGCCGCGTCGAGGGCGCCCAGGCGCATCTGCGAAACCATCTTGGATTCGCCGCCCATTTTGCCGCCGGCGAAGATGCGCAAGTTCACGCCACCCGCCGGGGCCTTGCGCCATTTCTCGCGCATTTCGAGCAGCGACTTGTGGTAACTGGTGCCATCGGGCGCCAGCGTGCCGAGGGTGAGGGTCGTGGCAGCCGGTGCGAAAGCGAGGAACGGTCCAGCCAGCACGAACAGGGCGGCGGCGAAAAAAACAAACGGCGGTTTCATCATCATTGGTTACGGTGAGGGAGACGCTGGGTTGAGAAAAAGTTCATCCATGCGACCCAGCAGCCAGCGGGCGCGACGCTGGGCGAGCAGGTTGGAGAGACGCTGTTCCGGCGCGGCATCGGCATTGATGGCCAGCGCGCGATTGAGCAAGGAAGTAAACTGCGCGCGGTCCTGCTTCTGGACGGCGACGGCTTCAGCGAGGGTGACGAGGGGACCGGCGCTGCGACCCTTCGACAATTCCATGGCGCGCTCGAAATGCTTCATCGCGCGAACCGCAGGTTCACCGACGGCGCCCTGGCGGATCATTTCATATCCAATCAGCACGGAATGAATGGCCCCGTGGTCGTAATCCGGTTCCAAAGTCAGCACCCGGTCGAGCAGGGCCTCCACGATGAGTTGATCGGAGATGAGTTGCGGGTCGTCCTTCGACACCGAGATGGCAGAGCCCCACGCGGCTGCCGTCCAGAACAGGAGCGGCACATCCCTCTTCGTCGCCACGGCGACGGCCTGCTTCGGCGCGCGACGCAGTTCGTTGGTGAAGCCGGGGTGATTCAACTCCAGACCGCGCCAGCCATAGCCGCGGGCGCGCAGGTAGAGCCGCCGGGCTCGGGCGCGAAGGACCTCGGAGCCGGCGAGATCGGCGTCCTGCTTCTCATCCGCCTCCTGCCCGACGAAGGCATAGGAGTATTGAGTGAAGCCGCTGCACGCCGCGAGCAGGAGACCGTGATGATTCGGGCTTTCCGCCAGCAGGCTTTCGATGAGCTTCAGGCTGAACGGCAGGGCGGCCTTGATGAGCTCGGGGTCGTCATCTGAAGCGAAGGCTCCCCCGCTGCCACCGCTGCCCGCGAGCGCATCACCCAGCTTGTTGATGGCAAATCTCTTCACCGAGCAGCCGCTGCCCAGCGCGAGCACAAGCGCAGCTCCTGCGAACAGACCGCAGAGGCGACGTAAACAGGACCAATCCGATAGCTTCAT
>JANOAY010000107.1:0-6770 GCA_031411375.1 Pedosphaera sp.
TCGAGCTTCGCTTCACTTCACCTGTGGACGCCGCGAAGCTCGAAGCCGTCGGGCTTCACGCGCATGGAGTGAACTTCAAACGGCACCTGGCCGGTCCAATCCAGACGTTGCAGCGCCTTCTCGGCGAGACCGCGCACAGGCCAGCCGCGCTTGCTGCCACCGATGAAGATTTGCCCGCGCTCCGTCAGCGCGCCGCCGATGAGACCTGTGGCGTAGCCCTGGCGAAACGGATAGCACGCGCCTTTGTACTCGCCTTTCACCTGTTCCATCTCCGCGCGTATGACGAGACTGAGCGTGTAGTCGGCGACGAAGAATTGCCCGGCGAACGGACCGAACTTCCCGCCCGACGCGTCGAGCATCACGGCGGACGCGCTCTGGCCCATCTTCTTGTAAGGCAGGATGACCGCAGGCGGGACATATTGCGGGATGCGCGCGGCGTCGAGGTGCCGACGCCCCGCATTGCCGCCGGTCGGCTCGGCGGGACGCGGCCCCATGTTCGGCGCGCGGTCATACCACTTGTTGCCGATGGGATGGCCCATGAAGCCGCCGGGCCGCAGATGCTTCAACGAACACGAACTGTTCCACGGCCCCTGGCTCTCCGCGTAGAAGACGTCGCCCGCCGGATTGAACGCAATGCCGCCGGGGCTGCGCAGTCCGCTGCACATCGCCTCCCAGCGCCCATCGGGAAAATGCCGCAGCGCCCAGCCGCGAAAGAGCCGGTCGGACGTGTAGCTGGCGGTGAGGCCATGCACCGTCCAGATCGCGCCGTCCTTGTCGAAGCCCGAGCCGAACGTGAACTCGTGCTCGCCGCCCCACGCCCACGCATCGCTCACCGTCTCGAAGCGGTCCGCGCGTCCGTCGCCATCCGTGTCGCGCACGCGCGTCACCTCGCTCTGTTGCGTCACGTAAAGCACGCCGTCGCGCCACGCGAGACCGAGCACTTCGGTCAACCCAGTGGCGAACAACTTCCACTGCGGCGCGGGCGGCGTGGCGTCGGCTCCGGTGGCGAAATAAATCTCGCCGCGCCGCGTCCCGATGACGAGCCGTCCATCCGGCAGGCCGAGAATGCTCCCCGCCTCCGTCACGTTGTCCGGCGGCATCGGCACATCGACGATGCGGAAGTAATTCGTCTCGCGGTCATT
Organism: Pedosphaera sp.; assembly: GCA_031411375.1. Classification (GTDB taxonomy): domain Bacteria; phylum Verrucomicrobiota; class Verrucomicrobiia; order Limisphaerales; family SIBH01; genus JANNGC01. The sequence goes on from JANOAY010000107.1 coordinate 1,143, forward strand.
CACCGGCACTTCCGCGAGGTCGTCCGTGCTGAGGTTCTGCTGCAAGTCCGACGGCGTCACGCCGCGCCGATAGCCGGCAAAGTCGCTCTTCCTCGGCGCATACTCGCCCACCAGCGTGACGTCGGACTTGGCTGGAATCTTGTCCTCCAAGCCGACGCACCAGTAGCAGGCGTTGACGAACATCCGGCGCACGCCCTCTTCCTTGAAGTCATCGCCGTAGCCCATCGTGGTCGTGAAGACGCGGGCCGCTTTGCCTTCGCTGCCGGTGAAAGTCTTGATCCACGCGACGGGGACGGGCGGCTTGCGCTCATCCGGTTTGTCGTCCGGCTTCAATCCCCTCAGCGGCTGACCCAGCACGAGCGGACGGCTGTCGCCTTCCAACGTGGTGAGTTTGTAGGCGTGCGAAAGTCCCCAGAGGCGTTCGATGCCGCGCAGAATCGGATGGTCCTTCATCTCCGGCACGATGATGCCCAGCGTGCTCTGGCTGCGATAACCGCCGTAGTGGTCCACCCACGTCTCGCCGAGAACCTGCCGCCCAAAGCCGCCCTTGAAATCCGGGTGCGGCCCGCGCCAGCCCCACTTGGAAAACTTCTCCTTCTGAAACTTGTCGTAGTCGAATGCGTGCGTCGCCGTGCGGATGCCGATGACCGGCCGCCCGGAATTCACATAGTCCACGAACTTCGCCATCTGCTCCTCCGGCAGATGCCGGAAGCGCGTGAAGACCACCATCAGGTCGGCGTCCTTGAGCGCGTCGAGGCCGGGGATGTTGTTGTCCACTTTGGGATCAATTTCGCCGGACTTCGGATCAATCGAGAAGAGCACGGTGCAATGAAAGCCGTGACGCTGCGCCAGAATCTTCGCCATCGCGGGCATGGATTCCTCCGAGCGATATTCCTCGTCGCCCGTGACGAAGACGATCTTCTTGCCCTTGCCGGGACCGGAGCCGCCTTTGTAAGTGAGCCACTGATTCTCAGCGGCGCGCGAACTGGACGCGAAGCCCAGGACGAGAGCCAAGGTGATGACCGCTCGAATCAGGCGAGGAAATTTACCAAACATATTCGATCTCCAGTTGGTTCTTCCCATCGCGGGCGCGAACGGGCACGAGCAGCTCCTGTTTCTCGCCTTCACCACGCACGAAGGCCTTCGCACCACCGCCGACGCGGAGCGTGAGCACGTTGTCGAGCCGCCAGGCGTTGTCGCCCGTAGGCGCGAGCTTGCCGACGGCGAGGCGCAGGTGCAGTCCCTCCGGCAGCGGGCCGCTGAACTTCACCATGCGGCGCAACCCGGCTTTCCCGGCGGCTTCAGTCGGAGCGAGAAAATCCTCCATGCCCACGGTGCGAAAGTCGTAGAGCAGCGTCGGGCGCTTGAGCGGGTCAATCTGGTAGCCGCGAAACTTCATCCCAAGGTCGCGGCTGGATTCGGCGGGCCACGGCGCGTTGGCGTCGGCCAAGACGGCGAGCGCGGAGCCGTGCGGGAACACGACAGGGTCGGGACCGAGCGGACGAATCTGGCCCATGCCCTGCGAACCCCAGTGCGCGCCCGCATTGAGGAAACGCCCGCGCCACAGCAGCGCGAGCCGCATTTCCTCCGCGTCGAAAGCCGCGTTGAGTGCGCCCGGATAGCCGACCGCCACGGCGCGAAAGCCCGCCTCCCACAGCTTGCCGCGATACACGACGGCCTCGCCGCCGACGATGAGTTCCACATTCTGCCGGCTCAAGCCCTCGGGGAATTTCGCGCGCGGACCATCCGCGAGATACGTCCAGAGCGCCGCGTGCTGGCGGTCCGTGTCGCCGTCCAGCAACGCGGGCAGCAGTGATTTTCCGTCGGGCCAGAACGCGGGCATCCGCGTGCCGGGATGAAACTTGTTCGGGTCGCGGAGGAATTGGCGGAACCAATCTTCGTTCAATCGCTCGCTCGTCATCGTGAGGTCAATCACCTGCAACGCTTGTCCAGGCTGGCGATTGAAGCGGTGACACGCGACGCACGAAAGCCCGTCCGTGCCGGTGAGCTTGCGGCCCACGTCGCGCTGAACGTCCGGCGCGTCACTCACCGGCTTGAGCACCTGCGCACGACGGTCGAGCGCGACGAACAAGTCCGTGAGGTGGCTCACGTTCGTCGCGCCGAACTGCGGCATCCGCGTGTCGAAGTAAGGCCGCACGCTCGCGCCCGTCGCCAGCACGTTGCTCAACCACGCGGGCCGCAGCCGGTCGCCGACACCATCGAGCTTCGGCGGGATGCGTCCCTCCTCGCCGAGGTCTTCGCCATTCGAGGTGAAGAACGCATCACGCTCTGGCTTCACACCACCGACGCCATCGCGAGTGTGGCAAGCGATGCAATTGAGCGAAGCCAGAATGTGCGTCACGCGCTGCTGCGTGGAAGGCGCGGCGAGTTCGGGGCGATTGAGCGAAGTCAGCGCCTGCTGCAACACGGTCCGCTGCGCGGCATCAAGATGATAGTCCGGCGCTCTGCCGGCGGGCTTTTCGGCGAGACATCCGCGCGAGGGTTGCAGAGCGGCCAGCGTGGGCGGCAGATTCACCGGAGCCTTCGACTCGTGACACGCGGCGCAGTTCAACTCGGCGTACAGCGCGCGGCCCTTCGCCGCCTTCGTCGCATCCACAACGAACGGCACCGGCTCCGTCACGGCCTCGCGTTCGCTGCGCAGGCGCGAGGCGGGAATGACTTCGCGTGCAACGCCCGGGCCTTCCCATTCGAGCTTCAGCATCGGCGGCTTGGAGCCACGCGGCGCGTAGTCCACGGTGATTTCGCGCCAGCCGGCTTCGAGGCGCACCGTGCGTTTCTCGTCCGTCTTGTCGCGCTGCCAACTGTCCGCGCCCGTGCGCCACTGGCCGCCCACCCTTAGCCGGCTGGCCCCGGCACTGACGTGGTGAAACGTGTATTCGCCGGTCTGCTCCACGCGCAACCAGCCGTGAAACCGGAGGCTGCTGCCACCGTCGCGATTTTCCAGACTGAACGAATCCGCCGGTCCCGTGCGGCCCGGCTCCGCCGTGTCGAAGTCCTCCAGCGAACGCGGGCGGTTGCGAAACTGCGTGACCTCCAGCGGCGCGGGCACCTTCGTCTCGCGCAGCAGGTAGTGCGCGATGTCCGCCGCCTCGCCGTCGGTGAGATGCATCGCAGGCATCCGCCCGGACGGACGCGAGGCTAGTGGGTCGCGCAGGAAACGGCGCAACCCATCGAACGCCCACTTCTCCACCATGCGCGGCAGCGGCGTGGAGGCGGGGCTGTTCGTCGTGGTGTTCTGCGGCGCATGACACGCCACGCAGCCGACGCGGTGATACAGAATTTCCCCGCGCGCGACCGCCGCACGATCCGGCATGACTCGTTGAAACTTCACTGGCGCGAGCGAGAGCAGGTAGTGCTTCAACGCCTCGGCGTGTTCTGAACTTCCCCGCAGCACGTCGGGCATGGTCGTCCCGGGTATCTCCGCGTGCGGTGCAGCGAGGTAACGCTGCAACCACTCCGCACTCGCGCGACTCCCGATGTTCGCCAGCCGTGGTGCCAGCTTCGGCGAGAGCCACGCCGCTTGTTTCGCCGTGGCGGCGTGACAGGCGGTGCAGTTCAGTTCGCCCAAGAGCACGTAGCCATCGGCGCTCCTGACCTTGAACGGACACGTCACGGTCGCCACGACCAACAGGAGGAGGAATGAGCGACGCAGGTTCATCCGATCTCGACCACTCGCTTGCCCAGCACACCCTGCTTCGGCTTGATGCCGAGTCCAGGGGACTTGGAGGCGGCCATGCGGCCGTTCACGCGCTGGGGTGCGCCGTCGGCGGTGCTGACGGTGACGTAGCTGTTGAAGTCCGTGGTGCTGAAGAGAAACTCCGTGGGCGTGCTGTGCGCGAGATGCGCGATGGCGGCGGTGGCGATGTCGCCGCCCCAGGAATCTTCCAGCGTCATCCCGATGCCCATGCTCACGCAAAGGTCGCGGGCCTGTTTGATTTTTGTGAGTCCGCCGAGCTTGCTGATTTTCAGATTCACCACGTCCATTGCGAGATCGGCTTTCGCGCGCAGCAGGATGCCGAGGTCGTCGATGTTTTCATCGAGCACGAACGGATGCGGGATCTGGCGGCGGACGGCGAGGCATTCCTCATAGGTCAGGCACGGTTGTTCGATGTAAACGTCCACGTCGCGCACGGCCTTCGCGATGCGCACGGCCTCGTGCTGCACCCAGCCGGTGTTGGCATCGGCGACGAGTCGGTCGCCGGGTTGGAGCTGTGCGGCCACGGCGAAGATGCGCGCGATGTCCGTGTCCGGATCGCCGCCGACCTTGAGCTGGAAACGGCGATAACCTTCCGCACGATAGCCCGCGACCTTCGCCGCCATCTGGTCCGGCGACTCCTGCGAGATGGCGCGGTAGAGATGCACGTCCTCGCCGTAACGGCCGCCGAGCAGTTCGCACACGGGCAGGCCCGTCGCCTGGCCGAGAATGTCCCAGCACGCGATGTCGATGCCGCTCTTCACGTACGAGTGCCCCTTGAGCGCGGCGTCCATCGTGCGATTGAGCTTCACGAGCTGGCACGGATCTTCGCCGAGCAAGTGCGGACCGAGTTCGCGCAGACCGGCGCGCACGCCCTCCGCATACGCCGGCAAATAGAACGGCCCGAGCGGACAAACCTCGCCGTAGCCGATGAGGCCGGTGTCCGTCTCGACGCCGACAATGGTGCTGTCGAAGACCGTGACGGACTTGCCGCCCGACCATTTGTAGGTCGTCTCGTGCAGCGGCAGTTCGACGCGATGGGCAAAGATGCGGGTGATTTTCATGCTGGGTTGATGCTGGCTATTTCATTCACTTCGTCACGCCCCAAAGTTTGACGAGCAACTGTTCCATCTCCGGGTCGTGCTGCTTTAATTCAGGCGGCGGCGGTTTCACTTGCGACGACCCAAGAGATGGCGCGGTGGGATTCCACAACTCTTCCAGCAGCTTGAACATCTCTGGGTCGTGTTGATTCAGTTCGTCGCGCGTGAAGGGAAAGAAATCGTTGCGCGAGAAGAAAGCCTCGGTCGTCTCGGCGAAGTACTCCATCGGGTTGGTCATCGCGTAGGCTTTCTCCTGGGTGTTCGGACGACCGTTGCCGAACCAACGTTCGACCTTCTCGTAAGACTTGCTCGCCTTCGCGCGCTCGTAGGCGGCTTTGATCTCGGGGTTGCCGAACCCGCCCGGCAGCACCCGGTCGTGATAACCATGCGCGAGTTCCTGCAAAGTGAAGTTCGGCATCCGCTTCGTCTCGGCCTCAAAATCCTTCACGTCGGTGAACTCCACACCCTTGGCCATCGCTGGATCGCGCCCGTTGTCCCGCAGCCAACCCGCGCCGGGATGATATTCCGCGCTGGGCTTCACGCCGGGATACGCGGGCGAGAACCACAGCGGCACTTCGCGCAGCTTCGCCACGGCGGGAGCGGGGACCACCCGGATAATCTCCTGCAACTGCACGCGCAAAAGTTCCAGCGCCTTCTCCGTGGCCGCCTTCTCCTCCTTAAGCAGCCTCTCGTTCACCAGCACGCGCCAGCCTTCGATGAAGTTCGTTTGAAAGCTGGCGGCAGCTTCGGCGGCCGGCAGGGCCGAGGCGGCGAGCCACAGAAAGAAAATCATGAACCACGCGCCGGTCATCG
>JANOAY010000108.1:0-2385 GCA_031411375.1 Pedosphaera sp.
CGACATAATCAGGAACATCACGTTCGGCCAACTGGGTGGCCTCGAGCACGATGGCACATGCGCGTACTGCTGGAGCAGTCGCAGATTCAGCTCAAGTTCGACAAGAACCAGCTTTACCCCAGCCTCGATGTGTTCGGCACCTTGGGCTACAACGGCCTCGACCGGAACCTCGGCGGCTCCCTGCGCGACATCCGGGATCGAAATTTCGAGCAGTCCGGCATCGGCGCGGCCATCAGCTTCCCGCTCTGGATGCAGGCCGAGCGCAACAACCTCAAGGCCACCAAGCTGGAACTGGCCCAGACCGTCCACATGATCAAGCAGCTCGAGGAGACGATCATTCGGGAAGTGGAGGCGCAGGGCCGGCTGATCGAAACCTACTGGCGGGCCATCCCGCTCACGCGCGAGCAGACCATCTACGCGCAGTCCGCGCTCGAAGCCGAGCAGAAGAAACTCGCGGCCGGCAAGAGCACGAGCTTTAACGTCCTGCAACTCGCCTCCGCCCTCACCGCCGCACAGGCCAACGAAATCACCACCTTGCGCGACTACAACAAAGCGCTCGCCGAACTGGCCTTCCGCAAAGGCTCGACGTTGGAACGCTGGCGCATTGACCGCCCCGCGCGCTCGACCAAGCCGGCCAGCAAGACCAAGGAAAAATAATTCTCCCGCGCACCGCTTATGAAGAAGCAACCCCGCACTTTTTTCGGAGCCAACGGCGTGTTCATGACCGGCGGCGGCATGGGCGGTGAGATCAGCGGCCCCATGGAAGTGATGTTCGCCGGACTGCTCGGTGGCGTCGCCGGGCTGGTCGTGGGCCTGATCGTCGGCACCTTTGCCCGCTTCTTCACCATCAACCGGGTCAAGGGCATGATCGGCGGCCTCCAGTGGGGAGCCTACGGGGCCGGGGCCGGCGCGCTCGCGCTGGCCATGTTCGAGCTGCTGAACTGAGGTTCAGACGGGCGGCCTGGATTTTAGCGCGGGTAGATTGGGAGCGCGGGCCTCTTTGCCGGTGCTAATTTTTCTCCGTCCGTCACACGCCGGCTGGAAGTTGATGCTCCCAAGAGTGCAACCCACACTCGCACCGCCGCTTTCGGACGGAGCGCGGCTGTAGCGTAGCCCAGCCGCAGCGGCCTGACCTGCAACCACACGCCCGGCAGTTCCAGCGTGCTGCGGCTGGACCCGCCCGGCGCGGGACACAGCCGCACTCCGGTGCAGGGGCCCAAGGAACAAGATTGTCACCGGAATGTTTCCTCGCTACGGTCTGCGCATCCAAGCCACCCAAGCTATGAAACGATTTTGCTTTGCCGTTGCCGCGTGCCTCGCCCTGCTTACGTCCGCGCGCGCGGACACCACGCTGGTCTTCAACGAGATCATGTATCACCCCGCCACGAACGAACCGGCGCTGGAGTGGGTCGAGTTCTACAACCAGATGGCCGTGGACGTGGATGTGTCCGGTTGGAAAGTCACCGGCGACATCGGCTTCACCTTCCCGGCGAACTCGCGCGTCGCGGGCCGCAGCTATCTCGTCGTGGCGGTTAATCCTGCGGCGCTGCTCGCCACGATGGCGCAGACGAACGTGACCGGCCCGTTCACCGGGCGGCTGAACAATGCGAACGGCACCGTCCGCCTCCGCAACAATGCGGGACGGCTCATGGACGAGATCAACTATGGCACTGACGGCGCGTGGCCGGTCGGGCCGGACGGCGGCGGCGTGACGCTGGCGAAGCGCGATCGCGATCTCGGCAGCAAGGCGGCCGCGAACTGGACGACCAGCGAGCAGGCGGGCGGCACGCCGGGCACGGATAATTTTCCCGGTTCAGGTTCGCCGGCCATTGCACTGATCAACATTGATTCAACTTGGCGCTACGAAGCGTCCGGCACGGATCTCGGCACGGGCTGGCGCGCGCCGGGCTTTGATGACAGCGCGTGGGCGCAGCGCAGCGGACTACCGCGCCATCCCCGGCCTGTTTAACACCGGCGTGGATAACAACGGTGTCTCGCTGGCCGACGGCTCGGCCGACCCGCATTACATTCTCAGCTACACCGCGCAAGGTTCCGCCGGCGTCAACGCGACGGTGTGCCTGAACCATACCGCTTGGGCGGCAAACGACTCGGCCTCGAAATGGATCAGCGTGATCAGCAGCGCGGCGACAACCATCAACGGCGGCGGCTACGGCTACCAGACGACCTTCTCGCTCGCGGGCTTTCTGCCCAGCACGGTGCGGCTGAATTTCAGCACGGCCATTGATAACGCGGTGACGAACGTCTTCCTGAACGGCGCGGCGCAGAATTTCACCTTCGCGGGCTTCGCGAGTTTCAGTTCGCCGTCCACGTTGAGCAGCGGTTTCAACGGCGGCAGCAACACGCTGGAGTTCGGCACGGAGAACC
>JANOAY010000109.1:0-2300 GCA_031411375.1 Pedosphaera sp.
AGGCCGGCGGCGGGCAGCAGTTGCCGACGACGGAAGGCAAAAACAATTCCCGCCAGCAGCGCCACGACCAAACCGCCACCAATCAGGACCGTCGGCGCGGTGAGCGCGTGGCCCGAGGTCATGTAGCTGTAATCAATCGAGAACGGCGGCAGGCCCGCGAGCAGGCGCGCGTAAATCGAACCGGCGGGCAGCGTGTCAATCAACGTCTGCGCGTGGCTTCCCGAGATCGGCGCGGTCTGGCTGGTGCGCCCGATGACGAGGTGCCGGTGCGCCATGAAGATGAAAGCGACGGCGAGAAAGGGCAGACTCAACTTGAGCGCGGGCCAGAATCCGCGCCGCGTGCGCCACGCCAGCAACGGTAGGCAGAACAACGCGAACGGCACGGCGGATTCCTTCGAGTAGAGCGCGAGTGCAAAGAAGATCACCGCCCACACGAAATTTCGCCGTGTCAGTTCTTGCTCCTGAGCGCGCAGAAGCATCAGGCAGCTCGCGAGCACGAAGACCGTGGCCATGATGTCGTCGAGGCTCTTGGCCCAGCACACGACTTCGGACACCACGGGATGCACGGCGAACGCGGCGGCTCCGAGCCAGGCAATCCAGCGCGCGGAATTTTCCTTCTCGTCTCCGCGTTTCACGAAGACGAGGAGCAGCACTTGGAAGAGCAAAATTGTGGCGGCAGCGTGCCACGCGAGATTGGCGAAGTGGAACAGCCACGGCTTCGGCGCATCACCGCCGCCGAGTGCGAACAGCACCGCGTAGTGCAGCGTGCGCAGCGGACGGAACAGCACGAAGCCCTCGGGGTAGCTTGATTGTGCGTCGAGCGCGGAGAACATCGCAGGCGTGTTCTTGAGCGAACGGATGCTCGTCAGTTCTTCGATGAAATACTTGTCGTCCCAGACGAATTGAAACGACACGCACTGCCCCCACACGAGCAGCACCAGCACAGCGAGCAGCGCGCCGGGCCACCAGCGTTTCATGAGGGGATTCATCGCTTAGGGCTTGCGGGCGATGACGACGGTCGAGAGGCCGGCCATGGGCAGGCAGTGGTCGAGCACGCGGAAGAGGGGCGTGAGGAAGTTGTACACTTTCAATTGCCACGGCGTGATGGTGCGCTGTTTGCAGAGCGTGTTGCCCACCCACCATGCGAGGACGCCGGCTTTGTTGAAGAAGAACTGGCGCTCCACGGTGAAGCCCGCGTTCTGCATTTTGCCTTCCAGTTCGCCTTTCTGGTAGCGGCGGAAGTGGCCCAGCTCGCGGTCGAAATTGCTGTAGAGCTTGGGATTAAACGGCACGAGGAACGCGATGCGCGCGCCGGTGGGCAGCGTTTGCGAGAGACGTTGCAGCACGAACACGTCGTCCTCAATGTGTTCGAGCACGTTCAGGCAGACCACGGTGTCGGCGTTAAATTCCGTGAGCGCCTGGTAGTCGCCGGAGTCCTGCAAATCGAGCGGCGCAATTTTCACCGTCGGCAGATGGCCCCAGCGCTGGCTGAGTCCGTCGAGGTATTCGGCGCGGTTGTCGGTGAGCAGCACGGTGCCGCTTTGCTTGAGCAGCTTGCTCAAGTTGCCGCGCCCGGAGCCAAGCTCCGCGATGCGCTGGCCGAGAAAGGGTTTGATGCAATCGTACATCCACTGGTTGAAGCGCGGGGCCTGTTCCAGCGAGTCGAGCGCGACCTTGCCCGCGTCCGCGTAATTGGAACTGAAACGAAACTTGATGATGAACCACAGCGCGGCCACGCCGTCGCGCCAGGTGATTTTCTTGCCCTCTTCGTAAGTGCGCCCGTTGTAATTGATCGGCACCTCGTGCACGCGGAAACGATTGCGCGCGACCTTGGCCACGACCTCCGGCTCGATGCCGAATCGGTTCGCCTCGAGCGGCAGCGTGCGGAGCGCCTCGGCGGTGAAAACTTTGTAGCACGTCTCCATGTCCGTGAGGTTCATGTCGTTGAACATGTTCGCCAGCAGCGTGAGCGCGCGATTGCCGACGGTGTGCCAGAAATAAAGAACCTTGCGCTCGGAGCCGGTGAAGCGCGAGCCAAAGACCACGTCGGCGCGGCCTTCGAGAATCGGCGCAAGCAAACGCTCGTAGTCGCCCGGATCGTATTCGAGGTCGGCGTCTTGAAAGATCGCGAGGTCGCCGGTCATCTCCTTAATCGCGCGCCGGATGGCTGCGCCTTTGCCTTGGTTTTTCTCCTGATGGAACACGCGGACCTCGGGATGTTTCGCGGCAAGCTGTTGCGCGAGCAGCCAGGTGGCGTCCTTCGAGGCGTCGTCCACGACGATGATTTCTCGCGCCACCCC
>JANOAY010000110.1:0-5064 GCA_031411375.1 Pedosphaera sp.
CAGCCGTTGCTCACGTTTCCGCTCATCATGCGCACCGGCTTGGTGTCGCTCATCATGCTTGGTGGCGCCTTGGGATTGTTTCTTTGGGAACTGCGCGTGGAACAGGCCGGACTGGCGGCGGCCCGCACCGTGGCCGTCAACACCATCGTCATGGTGCAGATGATTTACCTCTTCAACTGCCGTTCCCTCCACCACTCCATCTTCGCCATCGGGCTGTTCACGAACCGCTGGCCCCTCATCGGCTCGCTGGCGATGCTGGGCGCGCAAATTCTCTTCACGTACCTGCCGCTGATGAACCGCCTGTTCCACACCGCGCCCATCAACGGCGAATCCTGGTTGCGCATTTCGGCTGTTGCGGCCTTCGCCTTTGTCGCGGTGGAGTTGGAGAAGTGGATTCGCTTTGGCCGGGTCCACGCCGCCGACACAGTGTCACGGCCTACGGTGAACACCCCATAGCTGCGCGCCGTCGCAAATTTATCCTGAGCGCTCGTTTGCCAAACCAACGGTCTTCCTGAATGGGGCCGGACGAAGGCCGGTGGGCCAACGTCCTTCGCGTCCAGAGCGATCCCGCAGTCTGGCGAACCAATGTTCCATGGAGAAATCATTCAGCATCCGCAAGGTGGCGTTTCTCGGCGACTACCTGCCGAGGAAGTGCGGCATTGCGACCTTCACCACCGATTTGCGCTGCGCCGTCGCCGCCGCGTTTCCCGCCATTCAATGTCCGGTCGTGCCGGTGAATGACCTTGAGGAGGGCTACGATTACCCGCCGGAGGTGCGCTTCGAAATCGCGGAACAGGATTTGCCGTCGTACCTGCGCGCGGCGGATTTCCTGAACATCAGCGACGTGGATGTTCTTTGTGTCGAACATGAGTTCGGCATTTTCGGCGGGCCGGCGGGCAGCCATGTGCTGGCGCTGCTGCGCGAGTTGCGGATGCCCATCGTGACCACGCTGCACACGGTCTTGCGCGAGCCGAATCCTGAGCAACGCCGCGTGATGCGCGACTTGATCCGCCTCTCGACGCGGCTCGTGGTGATGAGCGAACGCGGCCGGGAATTTCTGCGCGAAGTGTATCAAGCGCCCGAAAGCAAAATCGATCTCATCCCACACGGCATCCCCGACATGCCGTTCGCCGACCCAAATTACTTCAAGGACGAGTTCGCCGTGGCGGGCAAGCAGGTGCTGCTCACCTTCGGTCTGCTCTCGCCGAACAAGGGCATCGAGTTCGCCCTGCGTGCGCTGCCGGACATCATCCGCGAATTTCCCAACGTCGTGTACATCGTGCTCGGCCAGACGCATCCAAATCTGCTGCGCAACGAGGGCGAGGCGTATCGCCTGAGCCTGGAGCGGCTGGCCAAGGATCTCGGGGTGCAGAAGCACGTCGTGTTCTTCAACCGCTTCGTCGAACTGGAGGAACTGATGCGCTTCATCGGTGCGGCGGACATTTATCTCACGCCGTATCTGACCGAGGCCCAGATCACTTCCGGCACGCTGGCCTACGCGTTCGGCGCGGGCAACGCCGTGATCTCCACGCCCTACTGGCACGCGGCGGAATTGCTCACCGCGGAGCGCGGCAAGCTCGTGCCGTTCCGCGACGCGCCCGCCATCGCGAGCGCCGTGGTGGATTTGCTCCGCGACGACACCTTGCGCCACTCCATGCGCAAGAACGCCTACAAGCTCGGGCGCGACATGGTCTGGAGCCGCGTGGCGCAGCTTTACGTGAAGTCTTTCGAGCAGGCGCGGCGTGACCACAGTTTTGTGGGCACCAAATCGTCGCCGATCAAAACGCTCGACGAGCAGCCGGGCCAGTTGCCCGAGCTGAAGCTCGACCATCTCTTTCGCCTGAGCGACTCGACCGGCATCTTCCAGCACGCCAGTTTTACTGTCCCGAATTACGCGGAAGGCTATTGCACGGACGACAACGCGCGCGCCTTGGTGCTGGCCATGATGTTGAAACGGCTCGGTCACGGCTCGCCCCGCATCGGCAAACGTGCGGCCACGTATGCGGCGTTCTTGAACTACGCCTTCCATCAGGAGCGCAGGCGCTTCCGCAACTTCATGAGTTTTGATCGCCGCTGGCTGGAGGAAGCCGGCTCGGAAGATTGCCACGGTCACGCGCTCTGGGCGCTCGGCCTGTGCGTGGCGCAGGCGGGCCACGGCAGTTTTCAAATGCTCGCCGCGCAACTCTTCGAGCAGGCGCTGTCCCCGGCCACGGAGTTCACGTCGCCGCGCGCGTGGGCCTTCACGCTCATCGGCATTGATGAATACCTGCGGCGTCTGAGCGGCGACCGGCGTGTCACGCAAATTCGCGAAGCACTCACGGCGAAACTCGTGCAGCGCTACAACGACGCCGCGACGGAGGAGTGGCCGTGGTTTGAGGACACCGTTTCCTACGCCAACGCGAAATTGCCCCACGCGCTGATCCTCAGCGGACGCTGCATGAACAACCCCACGCTCCTGATCCTTGGCCTCAAAACCTTGCGCTGGCTCGTGAAAAACCAGACTTCGGAAGCTGGCTCCTTCCGGCCCATCGGCTCGAATGGATTTTTCCCGCGCGGCCAGACGCGCGCGCTCTTCGATCAACAGCCCATCGAAGCCCAGGTCACGGTATCCGCGTGCATCGAAGCGTATCAGGCCACGAACGATCCATTCTGGCTTGCCGAAGCCCGTCGCGCCTTCGAGTGGTTCCTCGGCCGCAACGACCTCGGACTCGCCCTCTACGACGCCACCACCGGCGGTTGCCGCGACGGCCTGCACATGGACCGTTTGAGCCAGAACCAGGGTGCCGAATCCACCCTCGCCTTCCTCCTCGCGCTCGCCGAAATGCAGGCGCTGCAAAACACGCTGACCAGTTTCAAGGAGCCGTCGGGGAAATGATCGCGGTCACGCGACTCCAAACTACGCGATCAAGGTCTTGATCCTTCTTTCGAAATCCTGTCGTGGAATGAGATCCACCACCTCAAGCCGCTCCGGAAGCAGACGGAACAGCAGTCGAAAATCAATCCCGATGCGCTGCCGGGTGATCGTAGGACAGGCTTTCAACCGCACCGCGCCGACAAATGCCGCCGGTTCACCGCCGGCCAGCCGTCCGAGCATGCTCAGGGCGCTGCGGGCCACATGTCGCGGCACCGCGTGCAGCCGCTCCTCAAAGCCGCGCGGAAATTCGATCAGTCGCAACGGCTGTTTGTTTTCCGCTTCCTGAGGCAGAAGCAAATCCTCCTCGCGATCATGAGGCTCCGGCCGCGCGGATTCCGGCGTGGATTTGGGCTGCTCCGTGAGTTCCTCGATTTGCGCGTGCGCCTTCTGCAACTCCCGCCGCAACTCGTTCCGCTCGTGGTGCCGCTCCTTCAGCGTGCTCTTGAGCGCTTCGACTTTGGACCGCATTTCGTCAAGTCCCGCAGGGTCGCTCGGTGCGGGAATGGAGGACGGAGCCGCCGTTTTCGCCGCCGCCACCTCCTGCTCGCGCCGGCCCAAGTCCTTTTGCAGACGCTCCACAGACTCCTTGTAGCGCTCCACCTCTTGAACCTTCCCTTCGAGTTTCCGCTGCGCCTCTGCCAAATCTTTGTTTTCCTTGCCGCTCGGCTTCTCCAAAAACCGTTGCTCCAAGAGCGCGGTAATCGGGTCGTCGGGTGGAAGGCTGAGCTTGTCGCGCGCCACCAGCAATTCATCGAGCACCATGGAGGCCGTGTCCTTGGGCAGCACCGCCACCGCACCGCGGGCCACGAGAATGCCCAGGGCGCAGAATCTCGAATGTAACAATGCCCGGGCTATCCCCTGCATCTGATGAGGATCATCACCCATGCTTAATACGGCCAGTGCCCGCTCCTGAAACATCACCGCGAGCTTGATGGGGTCTTCTTCGCTCATCAGCATTTCCACCGCCCCTAACTTTGCGGCGCTGGCATCAGGACGCAGCTTGATTAGCCGTTCGACAATGTCTTTGCGCCGAGCCTGGGCAGCGCGAATGCAAATGCCGTCCCAGGCTTCTTCCAGCGACTTGCTGTATCCAATTTTCTCCATCGCATCGGCACACGCATCAAACAAACGCCCGCGACAAAGGCACGCCAGCAATTGAACGCGCAGCGGCTCGGGAACCTTCAACGGATCGAGATGCGCCATGTCCTGCGGAGCCGACGAGTTGAGATCCTCCGCCGTGAGATACTTCTCGGGATTGGCGCGCAGTTCCGCGTCTGTCACGCCCGCGATGTGCGTCGAGTGCTGCAACCGTTCCTGATCCTTCTCGATGCAGCAATGCTTGTATTTCTTGCCGCTCCCGCATGGACACGGCTCGTTGCGTCCGACGCGGGGCACAGCGCGGCGCATTGTGATTCCGCTGGCCCGTTCGTGATCCGGCTGCGTGGGGACAATGGACAGCGGCGGTCTGCGCCAGAGTGCCATCATCTCGTTGCCCAGCTTTGCGGACGCTTCGTTCATGTACTTCGCGCGGTCATCATCCGGCTTGAAGTTCATGGCCGCGCGGGTGAGCGAGGCCAGCCCGGCGTCACCGCTCAACAAGGCCACGGCGTGCAGCAGTCCCCGGTCATAGTGCGTGTTCTGCTTGTTACGACTCGCGGTGCGCGCCGCTCCGGTCAGCGCCCCGGAAATTTTCCCGCCGTGTTCCTGCTGCCAGTGCGCCGCCAGATACAACGCGCTCGAAACCATCTCCGTGGGCAGGCGCAAGGCTCCCACCGCCTGAATCAATGGTCCGGCGATGTCTCCCTCCATGTGCAGCGACACCAGGCCCAGACTCCATTTTTCCGGAATGAGAATGGTTCCCTTCGCCAGGTGCCGGGCTTGCACGCACCGTTCGACAGAAAGCGCCGCCATCACCACGAACATGAACGCGTGTCCATCCGAGGCCGTCACCAGCTCGCCCAGCAACGCATCCAGCGCGGCATCATCCGTCGGCAGCATTCGGGCCAGTTCGGTGAGGGAGGATTGAAGGTAATCAGCGCGTTGAACGAATTCGCGCAGTTCAGCAGTGAAGAGGCTCATAGGGATGGGGTTTTGATGCCGCAAAGCGACCACCGCCGCAAGCAGGGAAGCCGGTGCGTTGATTAATAGTG
>JANOAY010000111.1:0-8400 GCA_031411375.1 Pedosphaera sp.
CCTGCGCGTTGTCGGCGCGCGGGTCGCGCAGTTCGAGCGACGATCCGCCGCCGTGCGCGAGACGCGGCCAGCGGCCGTCCGCGTAGTAGCGCACTTCGTCCGCCGGATTGCCGAGCGCGTCCTCGAGCAGGATGCGGTCGCTGCGATGCGGCGGACGAAGTGCGCTACTACGCGGAAGGCCGCTGGCCGCGTCTCGCGCACGGCGGCGGATCGTCGCTCGAACTGCGCGACCCGCGCGCCGACAACGCGCAGGCCGAGGCGTGGGCCGCGAGCGCCGAGGGCAGCAAGTCGTCGTGGGCGACGTACACCTATCGCGGCATTGCCGCCGTCGAGGCCGCCGCAAGTCCGACGCTGTGGAAAGAATTTGTGCTCGGGCTGATCGATGCGGGCGAAGTTTTGCTCGACGACATCAGCGTGATTGATTCACCGGCGGGCGCGGCCACGCAGTTGATCCAAAATGGCAGCTTCGAAAGCGGGATGGGGACGTGGCGTTTCCTCGGGAACCACCGGGCAAGCGTCATCACCGATCCGAGCAACGGCGCGAACAACGTCCTGCGTCTTGTCGCAACTGGCTCGACCGAGCACATGCACAACCACGGCGAGACCACGCTGGCAGGCGGCGCGTCCGTGATCAACGGACGCGAGTATGAAATTTCCTTCCGCGCCAAATGGATCAGCGGGAACAACGCGTTGCTCACGCGGCTTTATTTCAACCGCCTGCCGCGCGTCACCCAGATCGCCGTGCCCGCGTTGAACGGCACGCCCGGCACGGTGAACTCGCGCTACGCGACGAACATCGGACCGACTTACACTGGCTTCAGCCACACGCCAGCGGTTCCGGCGGCTACTGCGCCGGTTCCGGTCTTCGTCCGCGCCACTGATCCTGATGGCGTGACCAACGTGACGCTCCGCTGGTCGGTGAACGGCGGTGCGTGGAACCAAAGCGCGATGTTGGCGCAAGCTGGCGGCTATGTTGGCAACGTGCCGGGACAACTCGCGGGTACCCTCGTGCAATTCTACGTCGAGGGCAGCGACTCGTTCGGCGTGAAGTCCACGTATCCGGCCGGCGGCATCAACTCGCGCGCGCTCTTCCGCGTGAACGACGGCAACGCCATCGCCGATGCGCTGCACAACCTGCGCATCCTGATGACCGACGCCGACACCACGCTGCTCCACGCGCCCACGAATGTGATGAGCAACGACGGCCTGGGGGCGACCGTGATCTACAACGAGCAGCAGGTGTTCTATGACTTGAGCCTGCACTTGCAGGGCAGCCAGCGCGGGCGCAATGACAGTTCGCGCGTCGGCTTCACCATCAGCTTCCAGCCGGACGATCTGTTTCGCGGTGTGCATGGCGGCATCTCGATTGATCGCTCGGGCGGTTACTCGGGGCTGGGCGGCAAGCATGATGAGATTTTGCTCAAGCACATGATCAGCCACGCGGGCGGGCTGCCGCAGATGTATGACGACCTCGTCCACGTCATCACCCCGCGCGCGCAGGACAATTCCACCGGCCTGATGATGATGGCGAAGTACGGCGACGTGTTTCTCGACAGCCAGTACGAGAACGGTAACGACGGCGACCTGTTCAAGCTGGAGTTGATTTATTTTCCGCTCAGCACCGTGGATGGAAACGTCCAGAGCTTCAAGCTGCCCAACCCGGACGACGTGTTGGGCGTGGACTTCCAGGAGCTAGGAGCCGACCAGGAATCGTATCGCTGGAATTATCTCAAGGAGAACAACCAGGGCGGCGACCGCTGGGACCAGATGATGGCCGTGGCGAAAATGTTCAGCCTCACCGGCACGAACATCGACGCGCCTTCGCAGCGGCTGCTCGACGTGAACGAGTGGTGTCGTGCCTTCGCCATGGAGTCGCTCTTCGGCATCGCCGACAGCTACGGCTTCGGGCTGGGGCACAACTTCATTGTTTATACGCGCCCCGAGGACGGCAAGACGCTGGCCTTCCCGTGGGACATGGATTTCGATTTTTGGAACTCGACCAGCGCGCCCCTGCTGCCGAGCGCGAATGTGACGAAGATTTTCAATCTTCCGGCGAACCAGCGGCTCTTCTACAGCCACCTCTACGACCTCACGACGACGACTTACAACACGGCGTACATGAGTCGCTGGACGACGCATTACGCGAGCCTGCTTGGCCAGAACTGGAGCGGCGCGCTGGGCTACATTGGCAACCGCAACAGCTTCGTGTTGAGCCAGCTTCCGACCGCGATGGCCTTCGCGATCACAAGCAACGGCGGGAATGATTTCACGGTGAACAACAACCTCGTCCCGCTCACCGGCACCGCGCCGATCCAGGTCGAATACATTGAGGTGAACGGCATCCGTTACGCCCTCACGTGGACGAGCACCACGAACTGGTCGCTGTCCGTACCCGTCGGCACGGGGACGAACACACTCGCGCTCCAGGCTTACGACCGCTACGGACGGCTGCTCACCAACGTCCTCGATACCATCAAGGTCGTGAACAACAGCGTGGTGCCGTCGCCGCTCGGTTTCGTGGTGGTGAACGAGATTCATTATCACGCGACGAACACGGCGGGCGGTTTCGTGGAACTGCACAACACGCATCCGAGCGTGTCGTTCGATCTGTCGAACTGGCGGATCGACGGCGCGGATTTCACTTTCGCGGAAGGCTCGGTGATTTTACCGGGCAACTTCTTCGTCGTGGCCAGCGACACGAATGTCTTCACGCTGACTTACACAAACGCGCCGCTGCCCGGCGGCGAGTACGCGGGCAATCTCCAGAACAACGGCGAGTTGCTGAAGCTCGTCCGTCCCGTCACGACGAACCTTGACGAGGTCATCGACGCCGTGCGCTACGGCGACAGCGCGCCGTGGCCCACGAACGCCGATGGTGCCGGCGCATCGCTCCAGGTCATCGACCCGACGCTCGAACGCACGCGCGCCGCGAACTGGGCCGCTGCCGCGCCCACGCCCGGCGCGACAAATTCGGTGCGCGCCACGCTCACGCCCTTCCCGCCGCTCTGGCTGAACGAACTGCTCGTGTTCAACACCAACGGCATCATGGACAACTTCAGCGAGCGCGAGCCGTGGATTGAACTGTTCAATCGCGGCAGCAACGTCGTGAGCCTGAGCGGCCTGTTTCTCACTGACAACTTGAGCAACCTGACTCAGTGGGCGTTCCCCGCCGGTGGTTTGCTCGCCGCGCGCGAGTTTCGCATCCTCTGGGCAGATGGCGAAACCAACGAGACGGCGACGACGAATTTCCACACCAGTTTCCGGCTGACGAATTCGGCGGGCACCATCGCGCTTGTCCGCACGAATGCCGGGCGCACCGAAGTGCTCGACTACGTGGATTACTTCGGCCTCACTCCAAACCGCGCGTTCGGCTCGTGGCCCGACGGTCAACCGCTCGACCGGCAGATTTTCTTCTACGCCACGCCCGGTGCCTCGAACAATCCGGCTGGTGCGCCCGTCCCCGTGGTCATCAATGAATTCTCGGCCGCCAACGCCGGTCCCGGCGGCCTGCGCGATCCGGTGGACGGTTTGTTCCAGGACTGGTTCGAGCTGTACAATCCGAACACGAACACCTTCGACCTCTCCGGCTATTTCCTGACCGACACGCTGGCGCAGCCGACCAAGTCGCAGATTCCGCTCAACACTTACATTGCCGGACACGGTTATCTGCTGGTGTGGGCGGACAATCAGCCCACGCAGAATGGCCTGAGTCCGTTCGGCGATTTGCATGTGAACTTTTCCCTCAGCGCGGCGGGCGAAGCCATCGCGCTCTTCGCGCCGGACGGCACGCTGCAATCCGCCGTGGTGTTCACGCAGCAGTTTCAGAACGTGAGCATGGGCCTGTTCCCCGAGGGCAGCACCAACGGAGGCTACCGGTTCATGACAAACTTCACGCCGCGTACTGCCAACTCGGTCGCGCCCGCGCCCACGGCGTTTCCCGTCGCCGCGAATTGGCTGGCGGACAATACCATGTTCCTCACCTGGCCTTCGCTGGCCGGACGCACCTACCGGTTGGAATTCAAGACCGCCTTGGAGGATGCGGTGTGGACCCAGATCGGCGGCGACCTCACGACCAGCAGCACGGTCTTTGCCCTGACGAACTCCACCGGGGTCGCTACGCAGCGTTTCTTCCGCGTGCTGCTGGTGCGGTGAGACGGGGAGCACAGTCCGCCGAGTCCGCGTGTTGATCGGCTGACCAGTTCACAGTGCCTGGCCAGGGCTGGATCGCGCGGACTCGGCGGTCCGCGCTCCACCCGTGCCGATCTCCTGCACCACGCGGGCGGCGGCGGCGAAGCCGAACGCGCCCGTCACGAACGTCGCTGTCCCGAAGCCGGAGTCGCAGTTCAGCTTCATCGCGCCGCTCTCGCGACGGTCGCACACACCGCCCGTGCTGGACGGATAAACCGGCGGCTCCGGCGAATAAACCGCTTCGACACCAAACGGTTTTCCAGGCAACGGAAAACTAAACTCCTTGCGCAGCACGTCGCGCGTCTTCGTCAGCAAACGGTCGTGCGTGGTGAGCGCGAGATCGGCCACGCGCACCTGAGTCGGATCACGCCGTCCGCCCGCCGCGCCGCATGTCACGATGGGAATCTGTTGCTCCCGACAGAGCGCAATGAGGCGGCATTTGTTGGTAATGCTGTCGATGGCGTCCACAACGTATTCGTAGCGGGTGCTGAACAAACTTGCGGCGCTGGTCTCAGTGAAAAATTCCAGCGTGGCGCGAACGTCGCACTCGGGATTGATCCCGCGGATGCGCCCAGCCATGACCTCGACCTTGGGGCGGCCGACCTCCGCATCCAATGCATGAAGCTGACGATTGACATTGCTGACACAGACCTCGTCCAGAGCAACGAGCGTGAGTTTGCCGACACCGGAACGGGCCAGCGCCTCGACGACCCACGAACCGACGCCGCCCACGCCCACGACGCACACATGCGCCGCGCGCAGACGCGCCAGTGCCTCCACGCCGAACAGCCGCGCGATGCCGCCGAAACGAAAATCGAAGTCGCTCATCGGCGGAAAGATGGCGGGAGCGGGGCGGAGGGTAAAGGCGGCGATGGGTTCCAGGACAAATTCCAATATCCAAAACTCAAATGCCAAGGGCAGACGGCTCCCGCCGTGGCGCGGCCTTGGAGTTTGGAGTTTGAGACTTGGAGCTTGTTTGGGATTTGAGTTTTGGAATTTGGAATTTCTCCCCGCCCGCCGCGTGTGGTATGGAACCGCCATGCAAGCGACACACCGCATTCTCCTGGCCCTGCTGGCCTGCGCTTTTTTCACCACGACCACGCGCGCGCAGACCGCGACCGCCGCAAAAAAAACCACTATGGAAACGACCAACTCATCCGCCGCCAAAGTTGAAATCGCCACGCTCGCGGGCGGCTGCTTCTGGGGCATGGAGGAAATCCTCCGCAAGATTCCCGGCGTGCTCGACACCAAGGTCGGTTACACCGGCGGCAGCGTGCCGAACCCGACGTACAAACTGATCTGCACCGGCATCACCGGACACGCCGAGGCGGTGCAAATCCATTTCAACCCGGCGAAGATCAGCTACGAGGAAATCCTCGGCTACTTCTTCCGCATGCACGATCCCACGACGCTCAACCGCCAGCACAACGACCGAGGCACGCAATATCGCTCGGCAATTTTCTACAACAGCGAGGAGCAGAAGGCCGTGGCCGAGCGCGTGAAGGCCCGCGTGGACAAATCCGGCAAGTGGAAGCAGCCCGTCGTCACGGAAATCACCAAGGCGTCCGAATGGTGGCCGGCCGAGGATTATCACCAGAAGTATCTTGTGAAAAATCCCGGCGGTTACAACTGCCACGTCCTGCGGGATTGAGCCGGTTGCGGTTTTCGCCCATCGGTTGAACGAATCCCTAAGGCTGCTGAATAGCCCGGTAAAAGCGGCGCGGGAACGTGAGGGCGGAGGGGGCGAGAAATTCGACGGAATTGCCGACCGGGACGTTGGTCAAGATTCGCTGCCATGAGATCAGGTCGGGCGAGGTTTCAAGGATCACAGCGTTGGTGCCCGGGAGGCCGGACAATTGCAGGTGCAGTCCGGTGGGGGTCAGGCGGGTGGCATTCGGGGACAGATCGAATTGAAAGCTCCCGGGGAGCACGAGCACTTCCACAGCACCGGTGGCGTGATGGCCGACGGTGTCAGTAAGTGTGCAGGTGAGATTGTCCAAGCCGGCAAAGTCGGCCGGAGGCGTGTACACGAGAGCGTCGGCATATTTGAGCGTGACGAAATTGCTGTTGCCGGAAGAACCGGAGATGAGCGCGTTGCCTTGGGCATCCACGACGAAGGCAAAGGGATAGTCTTGGGCGCCGGGCGCACCCGCGAAGCGATTGGTCGAGAGCGGCAAACCATCGGCGGAGTATTTCATGAGGACGATGTCGTTGTCCGTTTGCCCGGGCGCGCTCGCACTGCCCACCAGAAAGAGATGGCCGGCGTTGTCCACGGCGGCGCTGTGGAAGGTTCCGTTCGTGGTGCCGAAGCGAACGGCTTGATTCGTCCACAGGGGGACGCCGTTGCTGCTAAACTTCAGAACCTGGTAGAGGCCGGAGTTAAAGCCCAGGGCCGGGCTTCCGCCGATGAAGAAGACATTCCCCTCCGCATCCGGGATGGCCTGCGGCACAGAGCCGCCGAGATAGCCGGGACCGGCCACTTCATTGGTCCACAGGGTGACGCCGCCACTGGAGCACTTCAGGATTTCGTAAACGGCGGAGCTACTGCCGAAGCGATCACCCGTGATGATGGCGTGGCCCGCACTATCCAAATTAATTGTTCGCAAACCGAAGCCAATCGCCGGGGGCCGGTGATTGGTCCACATCGCTGTCCCGTCCCCGGCAAATTTCATGATCGACCTGCCCGTGCTGTAGTAGGGCCTGCCGCTCTCACCGGCGACGATCAGATTGCCCTCATCATCAAGCGCGACCGGGCCGGGTTGGTGGATGCTTTCGCCGGAGTCGGGACCCAGGTCGGGGTAGAGTTTTTTCCACACGACATTGCCCTGCGGATCAAACTTGGTGATGGCCTCGCCCACGGGTGTGCCGCTGAAACCCACCCACAGGCTGGCTGCTTCAGTGACGTAGGCATGGCCGGTCGCGTCCACGGTCAGCCCCCACGGATGCGAGGAGTTCGTCTCGAAACTGGCGAGGCGGTTGGTCCACGCGGGAATGCCGTTGCTGGCATACTTGATGACGACGATGTCTTGAGGAAAGAATGACAACTCTCGCTGTGATTCGCCCACTGTCCAAACCTCCCCGGCGGCGCTGGCGGCGACAAAGCGGGCCAAATCATGACCAAGGACCGGCCCATCGTAGCGATTGGTCCAGACTGCGGTGCCATCGGCGCCGTAACAGACGGTGGCAAAGTCATCGTCGGACCCGATGCGATAGGACGGGCCGCAAACAACAACCCCGCCGCCACCCCAAGGGGCCGCCGCATAGGCGGCATTGTTGTGGCTGCCGGGACCACCGCTATAGCGCCGCGACCATTGCAGCGCATTCACCAGCCTGGCCTTTCCTCCCTGCGGCGTTGCCAGAGCCACGGACGAGAGCATGAAGTTGGGACCGCTCAGGTTTGTGGCCCAGGGAAACGCGGTCATCGCGATGCGGTTGCCCGGAATCGACAGGGTGCTGTTTTGCGACGTGACCAAAGGAGCCGCCGGAGCCGCGAAGCAGAACAAGACGGGGAGGAACAGAACTTTCCAAAAGGGAGGGGCGCACTTGTTCATGCAATGTTGGAATGTTCGCGGGCGGCCGAGGAAAGTCGAAGCCAAAAGTGACGAGGCCTGGTCGATGGATCAGAACAGCAGGAACGGCATGCTCCTCCTGCCAGATAAACCGGCCGCGGGCTTTACTTCTTCGGCAGCACTGTGAACGCCACAGCGGCCAGGATGCAGAAGAACGCAGCGAGGTGGTTCCACTTCAATTTCTCACCGAGATAGAGCACGGCGAAACCCGCGAACACGATGAGCGTGATCACCTCCTGCATAATTTTCAGTTCCGCCGCCGAGTAGCTCGCGCTGCCCCAGCGGTTGGCTGGCACCATGAAAACGTATTCGAGGAACGCGATGCCCCAGCTCAGAAGGATCACTTTCCAGAGCGGCATCACGCCACCGCCGTGAAGCTGGCTGTATTTTAGATGCCCGTACCAGGCGAAGGTCATGAAAACGTTCGAGACGGTCAGCAGGATGACAGGTGCGAATCTGGATTGGATGAAAAGTTCCATAACGTGAGCAGTTGTCAGTCATCAGTCGGCAGCCAGGCGCAAATGGCGGGCCTCGAAGCTAAACGATCCGGACAGGAATATGACGGGCGGCGAGAAACTGCTTCACCTCGCCGACGGTGAACTCGCCGAAGTGAAAGATGCTGGCGGCCAGCACGGCGTCGGCC
>JANOAY010000112.1:0-7912 GCA_031411375.1 Pedosphaera sp.
GCTTCGAGCGCGTGGCCCTGCTCAAAAAGCGCGGCCAATGGAAAGAGGGCGACCGCGTGACCGGCCTGCGCAAGACCAAGCCCGACGCCTGAGCAATTTACGATTGGCGATTGACGATTGACGAACGTTCGGCCCCGCCAGGCGTCTCGTAAATCGTAAATCCAAAGTCGTAAATTCCCCCCATGGTTCGCCTGCAAAAATTTCTCGCCGAGGCTGGCGTGGCCTCGCGGCGGGCCTGCGAGCGGATCATTCACGACGGCCACGTCTCGGTGAACGGCCAGACCGTGACCGAGTTCGGGACGAAGATTGATCCCGCCAAGGACAAAGTCACCGTGGACGGGCGCGCGCTGAAGCCCAAGCGCAAGCTCTACATCGCGCTGAACAAGCCGCCCGGCTACATCTGCACGCGACGCGATCCCGAGAGCCGCAAGATCATCAGCGAACTGCTCCCCGCCGAATGGTCGAACCTCGTGCCGGTCGGACGCCTCGACTGCAACAGCGAGGGTTTGATCTTCCTGACCAACGACGGAGACTTTTGCCTCAAGCTCACCCACCCGCGCTACGGCGTGCGGAAGAAATATCGCGTGACCATCGAGGGCGCCGTGGACGACGAACTGACCGGGCGACTGGTCAAGGGCGTGGTTCACAAGGGCGAGAAGTTGAAGGCCGAACGCGCGCGCGTCCTGGCGGGCGGCCATCACGGCACGCTCATGGAAATTGAACTGGCCGAAGGCAAGAACCGCGAGCTGCGCCGGATGTTCGAGGTGTTCGAGCGGCGCGTGGTAAAACTGCAAAGAACTCAGATTGGTCCGATCAAATTGGGCGAGCTTCGGCTCGGTCGTTGGCGGACGTTGACAGACTCCGAGATTAAATCTCTACTTTCCCCCTTATGAAAATTTCGTTCTCGTCCCTGCTCGCCACTGCGGTTGCGACCGGACTCATCGCCGCTCCTGCGCTGGCTGATGACGCGCCCGTCGCCAGCACCAACAAGACTCCCGCCGCCGCTAAAGCCCCGGCTAAGACCGCCGAGAAAAAACCCGGCAAGATCGCCGCGTTCTTCGGCGCGAAGAAGGCCGAGCCAGTCGTGTATCACGCCGAACCCGCCGTCGCGAAACAGGCCAACGTGAACATTCGCGGCCAAGCGCTCTACAACAGCGAGATCGTCGGACGCTTGAAGAAAGGCGACAGCGTGACCGTGCTCGAAGAGATCACGTTGAAGAAGGCGAAGCAGGACGAGCCGTCGAAATGGTATCGCATCGTGCTGCCGCCGTCGGCGGGCGCGTGGGTTCATGCGTCGTTCGTGGACGCGGGCGCGGTGAAGGCCACGCGGTTGAATCTGCGCGGCGGTCCCGGCGAGGAATACAGCATTCTCGGCCGCATTGAAAAAGGTACGCCGATCAAGCAGCTCGAAACGAAGAACGGCTGGATCAAAATTGAAGCCCCGACCAACGCCTACGGTTTCGTCGCTGCGCATCTGCTGGAGAAGAAGCCCGTGATGATCGCCGCCGCGCCGGAAGATCCCAAGACGCCGGAAGTCGTGGTCACGCCCACGCCCACTCCTCCGCCGACGACCGAGACGGTCACGCCGCCCACCACGCCTGCGACGGCGGAAAATCCCGTCGTTCCGCCGCCCACGACTCCGGTGGTGACGGCTCCGCCCGTGACCGCGCCGGTGGTTGAACCCGCCGTGGATGTCCCGGTCGAGAAGGTGAAGAAGATCGTCAGCCGCGAAGGTTTCCTCAAAGGCAGCGTCAGCATTCAGGCTCCGACTTACTTCGAGCTGCGCAGCCTCGATACCGGCAAGCTCATCGAATACATTTTCAGTCCTTCCACAAACCTGATGCTCAAGGAATTCAAGGGCCAGCGCGTCATCGTGACCGGCGAGGAACTGCTCGACGAACGCTGGCAGAACACGCCCGTGATCATTGTGGACTCGCTCCAGACCGTGCCGTAATGGCTGCGAGCAACCTCATTGACGGCCGCGCCATCGCGGAGCAACTCCACGCCGAGACCGCCCAGCGCGTCGAGGCGCTCAAGGCGCGCGGCATTCAGCCCGGACTTGTTTTCGTGCGCGTCGGTGAAGACCCGGCCTCGCGCGTCTATGTCGGGATGAAGGGGAAAACTTCCGCGCGCCTCGGCATCGCGTCCGACACGAAAGTTCTCGATGAGAAAACGAGCGAAGCGGATTTGCTCCAACTGATCCGCGAACTCAACGCCGACAAAAAAGTTCACGGCATTCTCGTCCAGGCCCCGCTCCCAAAACACATCCGGCAGGAAGTGGTTTACGCCACTGTCGCGCCGGAAAAAGACGTGGACGGTTTTCATCCGATGAATGTCGGCAAGCTGTTGCTCGGCGACACCACGGGCTTCCGTCCCTGTACTCCGGCGGGCGTCCAAGAACTTTTGATTCGCTCTGACGTGCCGACCGATGGCGCGGAAGTGGTCATCCTCGGGCGCGGCGAAATTGTCGGCAAACCGATGGCCGCGATTCTCTGCCAGAAGGCGAAGCACGCGAACGCCACCGTAACCATCTGCCACTCGCGCACCAAGCATCTCGCGTGGCACTGCCGCCGCGCGGACATTCTGGTCGCCGCGATGGGCATGCCGGAATTCGTGAAGGCCGAAATGGTCAAGCCCGGCGCGGTCGTGATTGATGTGGGCGTGAACCGCATCGCCGATCCGAACGCGAAGGACGGTTCCCGACTCGTCGGCGACGTGGCCTTCGCCGAAGTTCAGCCCATCGCCGGAAAAATTACTCCCAACCCGGGCGGTGTCGGCCCTATGACCATTGCCGTGCTGATGCAAAACACCGTTCGCGCCGCCGAACAGTCGCTCCACTGATTACCTTTTCACCGATTACTGATTACCGACATGCAACCCTCCCGCATTCTCCCCGACCTTCAATGCTCGCTGCTCTGCGAGGACATCCGCCAGGAAGCCACCGGCAATTTCATTCTGCTCGGCGTGCTCAACGTCGTGCGCGTGCCGCAACTGCCGGTGACCGCGAACAAGATTTGCGTCTTCAACCGCTGGACGGCGGGCGTGGGACAATTCACAGAGACGGTGCGCCTGCTCGCGCCCGACCAGACCACGGTGCTGCGCAAAGGCGAGGTCAAGTTCGCGCTGCAAGACGCGAACTTCACCGCGACGAACGTAACCATGTTCGGCCAGGTGGAAATCACCGAGCCAGGCGCATATTTCGTCGAAGTGCTCGTGGACGACGTGATGAAGCTGCGCTACCCGCTGCCCGTCGCCATGGTGCAACCGCCGCCCGGCGCGCAGAAGCCGTCTGCTCCGTAACTGAGCGCCGCCCTCATTTCGCGCATCCGCAGGCCAGTGAATTTGTAATCAGTAATCGGTGAATCGGTTTTCAGTCGTGGGTGGGCGAACGCCCATCGCGGACTGATTACTGGTTACTGATGACTGATTCACTGATTACTTTTCCCTCGTGAGTGCGCCGAAAAAATTGCCGGACAAGCCGCTGACTCCCGCGCACGCGTGGCAGCCGTTCACGCCGCGCGGTGTCGCGGCGTTTGGCTTCGCCACTTTCACACGCGTTTTCCTCGTGCAAGGCACGGTGGCCGCGCTCGTGGGTTTCACGCTGATCTGGGCGTTGCGCGCGGCGTGGGTGCCGGTGATCACCGAGGCCATTCAACAACTGCCGGAGACGGGAATCATCAAACGCGGTGAACTCAGTCTGACGAACCAATCAGCGCAACGCCTCGCGGAGAATTCCCATCTCGCCGTGGTCATCGATCTCGACGGCACGCGCGAGGCCGGCCACGTCGCAGATGTTGAAGTCGCCTTCGAGAAAAAGCGGGTCGTGCTGCGTGGCCCGCTCGGCGCGTGGTGGCGAGAGTATGGTTCCGAATACCAGTTCAGTTTCAATCGCCCCGAACTCACGCCGTGGTGGGACGCGCGCCGCTGGACATTCCTCGCGCTGCTCGCCATCGCGCTGGCCGTCTCGGTGTTCGCGAGTTGGTGGTCGCTCGCGCTGCTCTACGTGCCGCTCGTGAAATTCATCGCCTTCTTCGCCGACCGCGCGGTGACGTGGGGCGGCGCGTGGCGTGTGGCGGCGGCGGCCTTGCTGCCCGGCGCGTGCCTCGTTGCGCTGGGATTGCTGCTCTACGGCTCGGGCGTGATTCCGCTGTTTCAATTCGGCCTGCTCTACGCGCTGCACCTCGTGGCGGGTTTGGTTTTCGTGATCACCAGTCCGTTCTTCCTGCCGAAAATTTCCACGCTGCCTGATTTGAAGAACCCGTTCAGCACGCCTGACGCGCTTTGAATTTCATTCCCGCTCCGCCGTCAGAAACCGCACGAGAAAAACATCGCCGTGAAACCCAGCGCGACTTGCAGAAGTCGCGCTGTTTTGTCGTCACGGCCCGTTGGAAAAAAATTATGGCACGTTCGTTTTTGAAAGTGGTGTTCGTTGTTAGTTGCGTCATCGGTTGGTCCGCCTTTGCGGCGGAGCCGAAGCGCGGGCCGGCGTATTATCAGGAAGACTTTCCGTTCCAGGGCGCGTGCATCGCGGCCAAGGGGCCGGGCAACAACGTGGCGATGAAAGGCTTCGCCATCCGTGTCGGGAATGATGCGAACATTTTGTGGGACACGGATCTGCTTCGCGTCGCGTCGGGCTGGACCGGCGGCTATCTCACCACGAAGGGCGTAGCGTATGACGGCGGGCATGGCGCGCATCCGAGCATCGCGGGCGAGCAGGCTTTCGGCACCAAACAGGGGCCGGGCTGGGCGAATGCGAAAGGTGAATTCACGGACAACCGTTCCGAGCCGTTCGGCCCGCTGGCCAAGGACTGGTGCCGTTGGGACGGCCTGTATGTGAACGGCATGGACGTGGTGCTCGCTTACACCGTGCTCGGCACAAAAATTTACGAGCAGCCGTCGAGCGTGACGGCGAATGGCGCGGTCGGTTTCGTCCGCACGTTCCGCATTGATGCGGTGAAGAGCGATCTCATCACGGTGATTGTCGATGCGGTGCAAGCCGAAGTGGTAGCGAAGGACAACACCGTGACGCTCAAGTCCGGCACGAACGTCACCGTGGCTGCGCTTGTGGCCGCGCCCAAGGGCGTGAAACTCGCGGCGCGCGAGGGTCGGGTGTTGCTGACCATTCCCAAGGGCACGAAGAAGGGGCTGTTCAGCGTCGTGGTCTGGGGCGGAGCGGCGGACAAGTCGGGACAGGCAGCGGCGGTGGTTGCTTCCGTGAAGCCGAAGCTGACGGACTTCGCCAAAGGCGGCGTGGCGCACTGGCCGCAGACGCTCGCGACGAACGGCGTGTTGAACACCAGCGCCACGCCGGACGGAGCGTATGTCACCGACTCCATCTCCGCGCCGGTGCCGAATCCGTGGAACCGCCGCGTGCGCTTCGGTGGCCTGGACTTTTTCAAGGACGGCAAGCGCGCCGCGCTCTGCACGCACGAGGGCGACATCTGGATCGTCGAGGGCATTGATAACGCGCTGGCAAATCTGAAGTGGCGCCGCTTCGCCTCCGGCCAATACGAGACGCTCGGTCTCGTGATTGTGGACGACGTGATTTACACCTCGGGCCGCGATCAAATCACACGCTACGTGGATTTGAACAACGACGGCTCCGCCGACTACTACGAGAATTTCAACAACGAGATTATGTCCACCGAGGGCTTCCACGAGTTCGTCTTCGATTTGCAAACGGACAAGGCGGGGAACTTTTATTTTGCCAAGGCCAATCCCGTGAACAGCGGCGGCGGCGGCTTTGGCAACAACAAAGCCTCGGTGGGTAACGGCGTGGTCTGCTTGCACGCGGGCGGATTGTTCAAGGTCAGCAAGGACGGGAAAAAGTTTGAAGCGCTCGCGCGCGGCTTCCGCGCGCCGAACGGCATCGGGGTGAGCCGCGACGGCCAGGTCACGACCAGCGACAACGAAGGAACGTGGGTGCCGACCACTCCGATCAACTGGGTGAAGCCCGGCGGTTTTCACGGCGTGATCAACAACCTCACGCCCACGAATGTCGCGGATGGTTTCATCCCGCCGCTCGCGTGGCTGCCGAAGGATTACGACAACTCCGGCGGTGGTCAGATCGTCGTGACCAGCAAAAAGTGGGGGCCGTTCGAGGGCGAGTGGCTGCACGAGTCTTACGGCAAATCCAGCCTGTTCCTGATGATGAAAGAGCGCGCCTCGAACGGACTGATGCAGGGCGGCGTAGTGAAGTTCCAGCTCAAATTCACCTCCTCGGTCATGCGCGCGCGCTTCAACGAACGCGACGGCCAGCTCTACATCGCCGGACTCAGCGAGTGGCAGAGCAACGCCTCAAAGAACACCGGCTTCGACCGCGTGCGTTTCACGGGCAAGAAGGTTTATTCCGTGCGCGGCCTCAAGGTTTTGAAGAATGGCGTGGAACTGACCTTCACCGAACCGCTCGCGACCGACAGCGTGGCGGACGTTCAGAACTGGAGCGGCAAGCGCTGGAACTACGCGCGCACCGGCAACTACGGCTCGCCGGAATTTTCCCTCGTCAACGACGCCAGCGGCAAACCCAAACGCGGCCGCGACGTGATCAACATCACCGGCACGAAGCTCTCTGCCGACGGCAAAACCGTGACGGTCGAGATCGCTGACTTCCAGCCCGTGATGAACGAGACGATCAAGTTCAACCTGAAGGCCGCCGACGGCACGCCCGTCGCGCAGGAAGTGATGCACACGGTCCACGCGCTGCCGTAACTTTTCAGGACACGCGTTCATAAGCCGGGCCGGAGCGCAGCCTCCGTGCTTCGGCCATCGCGGTCCTTCGCGACAGAAGCTGCGGGCAATCGTCACTCGTTGGACAAATTCGCGGGTGATTCCGCCGGGCGCGGACACACGCGGGCATTCCTGCGGCGATCCGTCACGGCTAATTCACCCTCCCGCCGTTGCTCGTCATTCTTGCCGCCGCACAAGATGCACCCGGCGAATTAACGCTGAACTACAAACAACCCAATCAAAGGACACACATGTCATTCCTCCATCAATGTCTCCGGGGCCTGCTGCTGGCGGTGCCCGTTTGCGGAGTCTCCGTGGCCACGGCCCAGACCTTCACCGGGCCGAGCAGTTCCCAAACTCCGTATCTCATTCCGACTGCTCCCGGAGTCGGCGTCGTTTCACTTCTCACGGTCGGTGACGCCGTGAATTACAAACCGGATGGCGTCACGCCCTACCGCCTGGCGGGCATTCCCGACGGACTCGGAGCCTTCGCAAATGAAGACGATGACACGTTCACGCTCTTGATGAACCATGAACTGCGCGACACCGTCGGCGTGCCGCGGGCCCACGGGGCCAAGGGCGCCTTCGTCTCCAAGTGGATCATCGACCGGGAAACGCTCGCGGTGCTGCACGGCGAGGATTTGATCAAGACGATCTATGGCTGGAGTTGCACGAACAGCGCCTATTTCGTGAACACCAATCCGCTCTCGCGCCTGTGCTCCGCCGACCTTCCGGAAGTCTCAGCGTTCTACGACAAGAAGAACAAGCGCGGTTACAAGGGCCGCATCTTCCTCAACGGCGAAGAGTCGGGCAACGAAGGCCGCGCGTTCGCGCACTTTCTCGACGGCAAGAGCTACGAGC
Source organism: Pedosphaera sp. (assembly GCA_031411375.1). Lineage (GTDB taxonomy): Bacteria > Verrucomicrobiota > Verrucomicrobiia > Limisphaerales > SIBH01 > JANNGC01. The sequence goes on from JANOAY010000112.1 coordinate 7,588, forward strand.
TTCCTTGGCTCGGCAAGTTCTCCTGGGAAAATGCGGTCGCCAATCCGGCCACGGGCTTGAAAACCGTCGTAGCCGGTCTTGATGACGGAACCGGCGGGCAGGTTTATTTCTACGTCGGTCGCAAGAGCCACTCCAGCAACCCGCTCACGGCGGCCGGACTGAACAACGGCGTGGTCTATGGCCTCAAGGTCAACGGCGTGCTCGCGGAAAATCCGACCAACGGCATTCCCTCCGGCACCGCGTTCACCACCTTCAACTTCGGCGATGTGAGTTGCCTGACTGGCGCGCAGCTTGAGTCGTTGAGCGTCTCGAACGGCGTCACCAC
>JANOAY010000113.1:0-8423 GCA_031411375.1 Pedosphaera sp.
ACGTTGTCGAAGTAGGCGTCGTTGAAGGTCAGCGTGCTTTGCAGGCCGTTGACGTTGCCGTCCGGCACGGCGGTGTTCAGCGTGCCGCTCGTCAGGGTGAAGAGCGCCGCGTGGGCCGACACGCTCATCAGCAGCGCGAGGATAAGCAGTTTAATTTTCATGGTGATAATTCTCGGGCGTTCAAGGTTGTGCGGTGCGGTAGAAGGCTGCGCCGACGGGCGGGGTGAGGTCAATGTAATCGAACAGGCCGAGCGGCGGCGCGTTCGTCGTCCAGAGCGTGCTCCACACCACGGGCGGCGTGAGGTTGGTCGCGCGCTGCACATCGTAGGCGTAACCGGGGATGCCGGCGAAGCGCATCCCGACCACGCCGTTCGTGAAGGAGATGGCCACGGCGTTGAAGTTCGTGCCGCCAGGCGCGCTGACGGTGATACGGATGATGCCGGTGGCGGTGCGAACGGTGTCGCCCGCGCGATAGCTCCGCACGTCGCGCACAGTGTAGGTGAACTCATCCTCCACGTTGTTCGGGTTCGTGTAGAAGATATGCGTCGCGTTCGTGACCAAGGCCACGCCGTTCGTGCTCGTGGCGGAGATGGCCGTGAGCGCGCGCGCGTCGCCGTCCGCGTCGCTGGTCGCGTTCGCGAGCAGGTCGGCGATCTTGAACTTGAGCGTCAGGTTCGGCGCGCGGTTGTTCGTGATGGAGAGCGCGCCGGGCGCGTGGTTCGGCGTGAAGCGCAAGTTGAGCGCGCCCGCCGCCGTCTCCGGGGTGAACACGCCGCCTGCGAGGTCGTTCAAGAAGTTCGCATCGTTGAGCGCGAACTTGTCGGCGGAGAAATTCGTCACCGCGTCGGTGACGGTGGCGATGGTGAAGACGTTGGTGGCGTCGTTGTTGAAGTTCGCCGCGAGTCCGGCGACGGCTCCACTGAGCGACCAGAGGTTGATGGCGAACGGCGAGCCGCTCGTGGACTGCACGTCGAGTCCGCCGGTGATGTTCAGCACATCCCAGCCGAGGCCGGCGCTGCCCGCCGCGTTGGTGAGTTCCCAGCGATAGGAGGAGCCGCTGGCGAGGACGAGGCTGCCGCAGGCGTTGTCCTGCGCGCCACCGAGAAGCGGGCCGGCGGGCGAGATGAGCAGCGGCGTGTTCGTGACAGTGAGCGTGGCCACGCTGCTGGTCAGCGAGCCGAAGCGATTGCTCACGACGACGCTGTAGCTGCCGATGCTGTTCGTGCTGACGGACAGGAGCGAGAGCGTGGCGTTGGTCGCGCCGGAAATGAGGCTGCCGTTGAAGCTCCAGCGGAGATCCGGCGTGACGAGGCCGGCGGTGGCGACGGTGAAGTTCACCGCGCTGCCGCAGTTCGCGGTCTGGCTCGCGGGCGAGGCGGTGATGGCGAGGCCGGAGGGCGTGACGTGGTCCCACGTCGAGCCGAAGCGGATTTCGTCGAAGTCCCAACTGTTGTCGTTGTTGTCGCTGCCGCTGCGGAGGGCGAGGCGGTTGAAGGCCAGGTCCGCCGAGAGGGTGCGGCGGAAGAGGTTGCCCTGTGCGCCTTCGCCGAGCGAAATGTTCGGGTCCATCCACACGGTGGCGTTGTCGTTGCCGCCGGAGACGTAATCAATCCGCACCACGAACAGATGCGTGCTGTTGTCCATGAGTTGGATGCCGCCGCTGTTGTTGGTCAGGTCGAGGTCGCCGGCGCTGCCGAAGAGGCTGTAAGCCCACGCGGTCCAGTTGTTGCCGATGCCGAGGACTTCCGCGTTGTCGTTATACAATTCGACGCCCGCGAAATCCGTGTCGCCATTCGGCACGTCGCTGCTGCCGTTGCGCGCGAGGAAGCTGAAGTAGAGCGTGCCGCTGGCGTTCGCGCCGCCGATACGCCCGCCATCAAGCAGCGCGCTGAACGCGCCGCCGGTGTTGGTGTTCATGTCGGCCAGAGCCGTGTTGAAGCCCGCCGACGGGGTGAAGGCGCGTCCGCCCTCGACGCCGAGCAGCGCGGTCGCGCTGTTGTAGAACAGGCTGGCCGCGTTGGTCGCGAGCACGTCGCCGATGACGCCGGCCCAACTGCCGAGGAAGCCGGGGCCGCGCACGGTCTGGCCGAAGATCGAACCATCCGGGTAGCAGAGGAACGGCTCGTAGGCCGCGACGTTCGCCGCCGCCGGATCGGTCACGGTCACGAGCTGCGTGCAGGCGTTGGTGTTGCCGCCGATGTCCACGGCGGTGTAGGTCACGATGGTGACGCCGACGGGGAACACGCTCGGGGCGTTGTTGGTCAGGGCCACGAGACAGTTGTCGGTCGCGCTGGCCGTGCCGAGCACCACGCCGCTGGCGTAGCACTGGCCCGCGTCCGTGAGCACGACCACGTTGGCCGGGCAGGTGATGGCAGGAATTGTGTTATCGCGGTTCGTCACGTAGGTCGTGATGACGGTGAGGTTCGTGCTGGCATCCACCGCCGTGATGGTCACGGCCACCACGCCCGTGCTCATGAGCGTGCCGGCGAGCGGCGACTGCGTGAGCGTGAGCGTGCAGGCGTCGGTGACGACGAGGCCGCTGTTCGCGAAGAGCGTGAGGTCGGGCAGCGTGTTCGAGCAACTGGTGAAGAAGAACGTGCGGTTCGTCGCGGTCTGCACCACGAGCGGCGCCGTCACGTCGAGCAACTGCACCGTCGCCGAATCCCACGCCAGCCCGCCCTGGCCATCGTTGACCTGGTAATAGAACGTGTCCGTGCCGCAGGCGTTGCGCGGCGGGAAGTAATTCACGTTCGTGCCGGTGAGCGTGACGTAGCCGTTGTCCGGCAGCACGATGTTCAGGTCATCAATCCAGTGCGTCTCATAAGCGCCGCCGGTGCGGGCGTAGAAACCGAAGCGTCCGCGGGACGGCTGATAGGAGGTGGGGATGTTCGCAAACGCGTTCGTGCCATTGACGTTGACGGTCACGAGTCCGTTCGCGGTCAGGGTCATGACGATCGGGATGTAACTGGTGCTGTTCCACTGCGGCACCTGCACTTGCGCGATGGTGTTGCCGCGATACTTGAGCTTCAGGCCGGAGCGGTTCGCCACGGTGTTGTCGAAGAAGCGGTAGATGTCGAAGCAGAGCGACAAGCCCGTGCCCACGCCTTCTTCCGCGCCGCCGGACACGGCGTTCGGAAGATCGTTCGCGAAGTTGAAGCTCATGCCATCCGCGCCTTCCGCCGTGCCGCCGCCGATGCGGACCTTGAAGTTCGCGGTGAAACTATAGACCGGGCGGTTGGTCACGATCTCGTCAATGACCGCCGCGCCCGAGGCGCTGCCCACCGCGTCGTTCAAGTGCAGTGCGCCGCTGTCGCCCACGCCGGTGCGGTTCGTCCAGTAGGCGTTGGTCGTGAAGCCGTAGAGCGTCATGCCTTGCGGCAGGCCGAAGGCGAAGTCGCTGGCGTAGCTCGTGGTCAGTCCGCTGTTCGAGGTCTCGGGCGTGAGGACGGTAATGCTCACCTCGTCCAGCCAGTGCGTTTCAAACTCGCCGCCGGTGCGCGCGTAGAAGCCGAAGCTCGCGCCGGTCACGGGGGTGTAGGGCGTCTGGAGATTCGAGAACAGCGCCACGCCGTTCAACGTCACGTCGAGCGTGCCGTTCGCGCGGAGCACGATGGAGACGGGCAGCCAGTTGGTGCTGGCGACCTTGGCGAGCGGCGCGTTCGCGATATAGACGCCGCGCCATTTGATGCCGAGCGAAGGCGCTTCGAGGTTCCCGTTGTCGTAGTTGTCCAGGCAGATGGAGAGTCCGGAGCCGACGCCTTCCTCGGTGCCGGCGGTCGGAAGATCGCTGGCGATGTTGAAGGACATGCCGTCCGCAGCGTTGCCGCTGCCGCCGCCGATGCGCGCCTGGAACGTTGCGCTGAAGGCGCTGACCGAACGGCCCGGCACGAGGTTGCTGATGATGAACGCACCGGCCTGGGTGCCGACGGCGTCGGTCAGCACGAGGGCGCTGCTGTTTGTCACGCCGACGCTGTTCGTGACGTGGCCCGCGCCGAAGACGGCGGTACCCGCCGGGAGTCCCGCTTCAAAGTCCGTGTAGAACGTGACCGGGAAAAGGCCGCTGACCGCCGCGATGGAGAGCGTGCGGCCCTCGGGGTCGGTGTTGTTTGCGAGCAGCGTGCCGGCGGTGTAATTCGTGACTACGTTCTGGACCGCGCCAATGGTCTCGGAGGCCACGGTTGGGAGGGCGTTGGTGATGAGGACAATGGCGTTCGAGCTGAGGACGCCGCCGCCGTCGTTGGCCACGAGCACGGTGTAAGCGCCGGAGTCGCTGACGTTCGCGCCGGTGATCGAGTAGGAGGAGGCGTTCGCTCCGTTCAGGCTCACGCCGTTGCGCCGCCACTGGTAGGTGAGCGGGCCGGCGTTCGGCGGATTGGTCGCAGTGACGGTGAAGGTAAGATTCGCATTCAGGCCGTTGGTCGCGCCGTTTGGCTGCACCGTGATGGTCGGCACGACGGGGAAGTAGATGTCGCGCAAGTTTGCGACGGCGACGCTGGGCGTGGCATTGGTCACATTCAAGTGCGACGAGGCCGCGAAGCCGACGAAGATGCTGTCGGGATACGCGCCGCCGTTGAGCGAGGTGTCACGCGAACTGAGCAGCAGCCAGTTCGTGCCGTCGCGGCTGTAGAAGCCGTTGAAGAGCGGACCCACGCGCGTGAGGCGGAGCCAGGGCGTGATGCCGTTGGTCCAGGCGGTGTTGATGTTGTTGGCCGTGACCGCGCCGCCGGCGGCAAGGTCGCGGTAGATGAACTGTGCGCGGTCCGTGCCGAGCACCGGCCAGCTCGGGATGGCGGGCGGGGCGACGTTCACGGTCATCATGCGGCTGTTGCCGTTGGTCGTGATGCGCGCGGTGATGGCGGCCTTGGCGTTCGGGTCGGAGAGGCCGCGCGCGTAGTTCGTGAGCGAGGCCACGCGCATCCGCACGTCGAAGTTGCCGGTGATCTGGCGCGCGACGTAATACATGCCGTCCGCATTGCCGAAGATGTCGCTGCCGCCCGCCGTAATGTCGAGCGAGTTGGGCGCGAGGCTCACGGCGGAGCCGCGCACGAGCGGGTCGGTGGTGCCGGGGGCGCTGCCCACGTCATTCATGAAGTCCGCGTCCACGACCACGCCGTTCACGGTCACGCCGCTGCCGTCGTCCGTGTAGAAGGCGCCCGTCGTGTCCGGCAAGGTGTAGGTCGTGACGGTGAAATTCCCGGAGATGCGCGCGCTCAAAGTCAGATAAACCGTCCGTCCGGTCTGGAACTGGCTCACCACGCTCACCGCGCCGTCGTTGATGGTGAAGCTGCTCAACTCGCTGAGCACGCCGATATCCAGCGGCTTGTCAAAGGTCACGGCAATGGTCGCGCCGCCCGCGCTGCCGACCGTGAAGAAGTTGATCGCGTTCGTGACCGTGACCGTGGCGGGGCTGCTCGTGATCGAGAGTCCGCCGGGCAGCGTCGCCACCACGCGCAGGGTCGTGGAGTAGCCGAAGGTCGCCGAGTAATTGCTCCGGTTGCCGAGCATGGCGTAATCGGAAGTGTAGGCCGTGAGCGGCGAAAGATTGGTGAAGGTGCCAAAGCCGTTGTCCGCCTGCCATTGGTAGAACAGGTATTGGTTCGCGCCCGCGTTGGTCGCGCCGACCGAGAAGTTCACCAGCGTGTTCGCGCCGACGTTGGTGGAGGACGGCGTGGGCTGCAAGGTGATGGCGAGGTTCGACACAGTGGTCGCGTCGCCGTAGAGGCCGAAGTCCGCGCCCGCCGCCACTTCCGCGCTCGGATAAATGGCCGCCGGCCAGCCGGGCGAGCCGGCGGCGAGGGGGAGGCCCGCCGCGTTCGCCGTCGCAATGTCCGCGAACGAACGCCACGTCGCCTGGAAGTATTCGCCGCCCGCGCCTTGCGCCACGTTCCATTCGAGGTAGAAGGCCGTCCCTTGCGTGAGCGACACCGACGTGGAACCGGAGTAACCGATGCCCGCCCCAATCGGTCCGCCGATCTGCACCTTTCCGGACGGCGTCGGGCCGTTGGTGTTCATGAACAGGAAGGAGGCGTCGTCACTGCGCCAGTAGAAGCGATAGGTGGCCGTGGCCGGCGGGTTAAACCAGCCGTAGATGCGCGCGCCGTAGTTCACCAGGCCCGACCACGGGAAATTCGTCGTGTGGAAATCCAGCGAGCCAATCGTCGTCTGCAAGTCCGGCGCGTTGTTGATGAAGCGCGGGTCTGACCAGAGGGTGGTCGTAATTTGCGCCGCCGTCCCCGCGTTGGCCGTGAGGTTCGTGAACAAATCCACCGCCAGGAAACCGCTGGTAAAAGTCAGCGCCGGGGCAGTGGCCGTCGTGGCCGCCGTGATGACATTCGGCGTGGCCGCGCGGTCGGTGACGTTGTTGACCGTGACGGTGTAGCCGGTGGACGGATTCAAGCCGCCCGAGGGTGCGAGGCTGATGATGACGCTGCGGCCATCGGGGCGCAGGCGGATGCCTGCGATGGTCACCGGCCCGCCGTCGCTCAGGGCGTAATTGATGAGCGTGGCCGCGCTGTTGCTGTTCACCAGTTCGGAGAAGTTCACGATGAGGTTCGTGCCCGTGCTGTCGCGGAAAATTCCCGTGATGAACGGAGCCGTGGCGTCCGCCGTGACGGTGAGGGCGAACTGGTTGCTGATGATGCCCGTGAACGGATTCGTGGCGATGACCTGCACGGCCGCGCCGTGGTAGCTAAGCGGCAGCGGCGAGGGCAGGGGGAAGGTGGCGTTGGTCGCGCCCGCGAGGAGCACGTTGTTGCTGTACCACTGGATGGAGGCCGGCACACCGATGACGGTGCCGAGCACGAGGTTGGTCGCGCTCTCGACGAAACTCGGCGCGAGGCTCGGCGTGGGCAGGAAAGTGAGTTGCGGCGGCGAACTGAGCAGCAGGCTCGTCAACTGGTTGCTCGCCGTGAGCGGCGGGGCCGTGCGGAACGGGCCAATCAACGGCGACGGGTCGCGCGACTCGCGCATGGTCACCGCAAAGGCGTCACCGCCGGAGCCTTCTTGGAGACGGCCCTCGAAGTAATAACGCTGGCCGGCGCGCAGCGCGATGTAAGGCGTGGGCGTATAGCTGGAGAAGGCGTTGAACCCGTTCACGGCCAGCAACTGCACGATGCCGGTGGGCGAATCGCTGTTCACGCCGTTCGTGTTCATGAAGAACTGGCTGCCGTCATCGCTGCTGAGCCAGAACTGGTAGAGGCCGTTCGAGGCCGGGATGATGAAACCGGAGAGGCGGGCCACGTAGGTGTCAATGTTCGCCGCGAGGTACGGATTGGCCGCATCCGTGCCGCCGTTCAAGTTGCCCGAGCCAAAGAGGAACGAGTTGCTCACCACCGAGGTGAACGAGGGCGTGGACAGCGGGAAGGCCGTGAGGCTCACGCCCGCCTGCTGATACACGTTCGCGTGGAACGTGCCGTCCGGCGCGTAGAACGTATAGACACCGCCGCCCGCCAGCGCGTCATCCACATCCGCCACACCGGTCACAACGAGCGTGTAGTTGGTCAGGTTGCTGGCCAGGAGCCGGGTGTCCACGCTCAGGATCACGGTCTGCGCATCCGCGAGGAGCACGGCATTGGTCACGGTGAACGCGGTGCCGAGATGATTGGTCAGGAGGTAGTTGGGCAGGTTGGTGGCCGTCAGTTCGGTCACGGGTTCATTGAAAAAGGCCCGCACGATCAGTCCGTTCGTGGTCGAAGCGCCGGTCAGGATCGGGCCGGCCGGCGACGCCTCCACGGCGTTGGTCACGGTGATGGTCGCCACGCTGCTGGTGCGCATGTAGCCCGGCACGATGGCCAGCGCGCGATACTGGAAGGTGCCCGCCGCGGTGAACGTCGTCGTGAAGGCGAAGTTGGTCCCGAAGAGGTTGGTGTTCGCGCCCACGTCGGTCCAGACCGCACCGTTCAACCACTGCCATTGGTAGGCGATGAACTGGTTGGGCACCGCGAGCGCGCCGACGCGCAGGGTGGTCAACTGGCCCGCCTGCAAGCTGGCGCTCACCGGCTGGTTGGTGATGGTGAAGTTCGCGGTCACATCCGGGTTGCCGAGGCTGGCGAAGAAGTAGCCGGGAATGGTTTCCGTGATCGGCGGCACCGAGGGATCGCCGGCTTCGCGGAAGGCCACGGCCACGCCGTCGCCGCCGCCACCTTCCTTGAACAGCGCCTCCAGGTAATACATCTGGCCGGCGGCGAGCGTGATGTTCGGAGAAATCACCGGGCCTTTGCTGAGGTCAGAATAGGTCGCGCCGCAGCAGGCGAGCGTGGAGCCGGCGATGCCGACCTTGCCCGCCGGGTCGGTGCTGTTGACCGCGTTGGTGTTCATGAACAGCTCGGACATGTCATCGCTGCGGATGTAGAAGCGGAAGTTGCCGTTGGACGGGGCGATGAACCAGCCATAGACGCGCGCGCCGTAGTTGTCCGCGAAGTCCG
>JANOAY010000114.1:0-1789 GCA_031411375.1 Pedosphaera sp.
GGTTTATTGGAGCATTCCATGCCGCACCGCGCTGGCCGAGGCCGAGGTGGAATACAACGACCACACCAGCACTAGCGTATATGTGAAGTTCCCCGTCGTGGGCCAGCCCGGCACCTTCATCATCATCTGGACGACCACGCCGTGGACGCTGCCCGCGAATCTCGCGGTCGCTTACAACTCCACCGTCAGCTACTCGCAAGTCATGGCGAACGGCGAGAACTACATCGTCTCCACCATGCTGCTCAGCGCCGTGTCGGAGAAGTGCAAGTGGGATGGCTACCAGATCATCCGCTCGCTCGAAGGCACGCAGCTCGCCGGACTGGAGTATGAACATCCGTTCGTGAATCGTACCGGCAAGCTGCACGCGGGCGATCATTTCGTGACCAACGACACCGGCACCGGCTTTGTCCACATCGCGCCCGGCCACGGTCTCGATGACTACAATCTCGGCCGCCAGTTCGGCCTGCCGATCTACTCGCCCGTGGATGACGACGGCAAACTCGCGACGAACAGCGACCTGCCGCTCGATCAACAATTCGGCGCGGAGCTGATCGGCAAATCCATTCTCGAAAAGGGCGATGGCAAGAGCGAAGCGAACGAGGCTGTGCTCGCCATCTTGCGCACTGGCGAGAAGCTGGTTCACGCCGAGGATTACAAGCACAGCTACCCGTTCTGCTGGCGCAGCAAGACGCCCGTGATTTTCCGCGCGATGGATCAGTGGTTCATCCGCATCGATCACAATCAGTTCCGCCAGACCGCGCTCGCCGAGATCGATCGCGTCGCGTGGATTCCCGACTGGGGCGTGAATCGCATCAAGGGCGCCGTGCAAACGCGCCCTGACTGGTGCATCTCGCGCCAGCGCACCTGGGGCGTGCCGATTCCCGCGTTCTACGACGCGAAGGGTGAGCCGATCCTCAACGCCGACATCGTGCGCTCCGTCGCCGCGCTCATCGAGCAGCACGGCTCCAATGTGTGGTTCGAGAAATCCGCTGCCGAACTCTGGGCGCTGGTGAAGCCAAAGAACTGGAGCGGTGCAGAAGCCGTCGCCAAGTCACAGGACACGCTCGACGTGTGGATTGATTCCGGCTCGTCATCCCGCGCCGTCATCGCACGTCGCCCGGAAATTTCTGGCAAGGACAAGCCTTTCCAGGCCGACCTTTACCTCGAAGGCTCCGACCAGCATCGCGGCTGGTTCCAGTCGTCGCTGTTGCTCTCGCTCGCGGGCAACGGGGCCGCGCCTTACAAGACTGTGCTCACGCACGGCTTCATGGTGGACGAAGACCGCGAGAAGATTTCCAAGAGCAAGCAGGGTCAGGGCGCTTACCTCAAGCCGCAGACCGCCGAGCAATACATCAAGGACTACGGCGTGGACGTGATCCGCCTGTGGGTCGCCTCGCAGGATTATCGCAACGACATCGTAGTGAGCGAAGAGCGGTTGAAGAAAGTTTCCGAGACCTATCGTGGAATCCGCAACGCGCTGCGCTACCAGCTCTCGAACCTGTACGACTTCCACCCGTCGCACAACGCGGTCGCGGACAAAGACTTGACCGGCCTCGACCGCTGGATTCTGAACGAGTTCGCCAAGCTCGAACGCGACGTGCTCGCGGCCTACGACAAATACGAGTTTCACGTCGTTTATCAGCGCGTGAGCCAGTTCGTGTCAGTGGAGTTGTCCTCGCAGTATCACGACCTCGTGAAGGACCGGCTCTACACCGACCCGGCGAATTCCCCGCGCCGTCGCTCGACCCAGACCGCGCTCTGCCATCTCGTCACCGGACTCTCGCGCCTG
>JANOAY010000115.1:0-5195 GCA_031411375.1 Pedosphaera sp.
CGGCTCTCCAGAGCCGCAGCGTGTGGACCGGTCGTGGCCGCTGCGGTTCTGGAGAGCCGCGCGCCGATCACAGTGCAGGTGCCGAGATGCGCCCCACGAGTCCGCAGCGCTGAATGGTTTTTGCGGAAGCCCACCCTCACCCTGGCCCTCTCCCCCGAGGGGAGGGAGCGCGAAGAGCAGTTTGGGTTGAAGTTAGCTTCTCTCCGCGTCGGGGCGGATGGAGTCATCGAAATGGCCATCGGCCCGAGCGCGCGCTTTCTCGCAGCGGTCTTCTCGCAGCGGTCTCCTGGCGTTACGCCGTCCGGCGTTGCCACCAGAGCATGAGTTCGAGGCCGGTGCGGTTCGGAAAGGAGCGCGGCACCCAGCCTTGCTGGAGGGTGAAGTGCGGCAGGAATTTCTCCATGAGTTCCTGTTGCGTGCAGCCGTGGGGCGGGCCGTCCGGCTGGTCGCGCAGCATGTAGTGGAGGGCGAGGAATTGTCCGCCGGGTTTCACCCAGCGCAGCACCGCGCGCACGTAGTCATCGCGGCGGGCGGGCTGGATCGCGCAATAGAGCGTGTGCTCGAACATCCAGTCGAAGGGTGTCGCCGGCGCGCTCTCCAGGAAATTGCTGAGTTGGAATTCGGCGTTCAGTCCTGCGGCCTTGGTGCGCTCTTGCGCCAACTGGATGGCGGAAGGAGCCAGGTCCAGGCCGGTGGCCGTCCAGCCCGCAGCGGCCCAGGCGCGCACGTCATGGCCGGTGCCGCAGCCCGGCACGACCACGCGACCACGCGGCAGTGCGGTGGACGCGGCGAGAAAGTCCACGAGTCCGGGCGACGGCTCGCCTTTGTCCCAGTGCGTGTCGCCGGTTTGATAAAGTTTCTCCCAGTCGGTCTCGTTCGTCGTTTCGTTCATGGAGGGAAGTTATTAACGTGAAGGCACAAGCTGAGGAAATTTTTAACCACGGATGGACACGGATAAACACGGATGAAGGAAATGACAGGAGGGCCGTGGGCAATTCAGACGGCGAACTTTCTCCCGCGTTCACGAAGGGGTGTTTATCCGTGTCCATCTGTGTCCATCCGTGGTTGAAAAACTTTTTACGGCCTCTCTCCGGTCAAGGTCCTGCGGCTTTTTGGCTTTCCCGCGCGCGGGGCGTGGCGTCTGATGGGCGGAAGATTTTTCCAGCGCATGAATTCGCGGAGCATTGAAAAGTTAATCCGGTTCGCACGACGCAGCCTGGCCGTCGGCGTGGCCGGTCTGGCGGTGATGGCTCTGTCCGCCGCCGTGCCCAAGGCGGATCGCGACGCCGTCGCGTTCTCGATTCCCGGCGGCGTGTTCACGAATGAGCTGCGCGTGGCCTTGACCGCCGCCGGGCCGGCCGTCATCCGTTTCACCACGGACGGTTCGGAGCCGGGGAAAAAATCCTCCCTCTACGAAGCACCCGTCCCGATCAGCGAATGCGCGATGCTGCGGGCGTGCGCGTTTTATCCCGATGGCCGCGTGAGCAGCGCGGCGAGCCAGAGCTACGTGCTGCTGGCGAATGACGTGCGGCGGTTCAGTTCCCATCTGCCGCTCCTCGTGCTGAACGCGCCGGGCGGCGAGATTGACGCGGGCGAAAAATCTTTCACGGGCCTGCATGTGCTGGAGAACCGGCCCGAGCGCACCACGCTGCCGGACCGCGCGGACTTCACGGGCACGGCGCTGGTGAGCCTGCGCGGCTTCACTTCGCTGCGCTACGACAAGCATTCCTACGCGGTGAAAATCGTGAACGACCGGCGCGAGCCGCAGAAAGTTTCCATCCTCCAACTGCCGCGCGAGTCCGACTGGGTGCTCTACGGCCCGTATCCCGACAAGAACTTGCTGCGCGACGTGCTGGCCTACGAGCTGGGCGGCGCGATGGGCGCGTGGGCGCCGCGCACGCGTTTCGTGGAAGTGTTTCTGAACGAACGGCGGGGCAGGTTGGGCATGGAGAATTATCTCGGCCTGTACGTGTTCGAGGAGAAAATCACGCGCGACAAGGCGCGGGTGAACATCGCGAAGCTCGGGCCGGGCGACACGCGCGAACCGGAGATTACGGGCGGCTACATTTTCAAAAAAGATCACGCCGAGCGCGGCGGGCGCGGGCGCTGGAACGGCGGCGGCCCGCCGATGGGCGGAGCGCCGATGTTGCGCGGCGGTTTCCCCACGCCGCCCGGCGGCTTCCCGGCGGACCCGGAGGGTTTTCTGCCGGCGCTGAACGGCGATACCAATCTCCGCAACAACAGTCGCGGGCCGGTGCGGATGACGCGCGGCCTGGAGCGCGGGCCGGTCGCGCCGCGCACGATCACTAATCTGCTCGCCGGGCCGGTGCGCCAGAACAGCCGGCTGGATGAGACACAGGTTTTTCCCGACGCCGATTCCTTCACCACCGCGTTCCAAGGCAACACGTTTTACTACGTGGACCCCGAGCCGGATGAGATCACCGCCGTGCAGCGCGCGTGGCTGCGGGATTATTTGAACCGTTTCGAGGCGGCGCTTTACGGGCCGGATTTCGCCGACCCGCAGCAGGGCTATCAGGCGTTCATTGACCGCGATTCGTTCATTGATTTCCATCTGCTCTCCGAAGTCACAAAGAACGTGGACGCGTTTCGCTTCAGCACGTTCTACCACAAGCCGCGCGGCGAGCGGTTGAAGATGGGGCCGCTCTGGGACTGGAACCTGAGCTTCGGCAACTGCGACGGCAAGCAGGGTTACATGCCCGAGCGCTGGCTCTGGCCGCAGCTCAATGACCAGGAGTATTCGTGGTTCCGCCGGCTGTTTGAAGACCCGGACTTCGGCCAGCGTTACGTGGATCGATGGGGAGAACTGCGCGCCACCATCTTCGCCACGTCGAACATGCTGGCGCGCGTGGACGCGCACGTCGCACAGATCGGCGAGGCGCAGCAACGGAACTTCCGGCGCTGGCCGATTCTGGGCCGCGAGATCAATCCGAACTATTTCGTGGGCGACACCTATCAGGAGGAGATTTACTGGATGAAGCGGTGGACTTCCAACCGGCTGGCTTGGATCGAAAAACAGTTCGTCGCCGCGCCCGTTGTCACGCGCGGCGCGCAACTCGCGCTCACCACCACGGCGACGAACGCGCAAATCTATTTCACGCTCGATGGCCGCGACCCGCGTGCGCCGGGCGGGGCGGCGGCGGTTTTTGCAAAAGTTTATGTGGCACCGCTGGTAACGACAAAGGACGGAAAGGACGGCAAGGTTTTCGCCCGCACGCGCGTCGGCACGCGCTGGAGTCCGCCGGTGATTTTGCCGTGAGCGCCATCAGCCGTGAGATAATACAGACCGCCGCCGCGCTGCGCGACGCGGTGGGCGCGCTCAACTTCGCCGCGCCCGTCACGCATACTTACAACCCGCTCGACTACGCGTGGGCCGCGCACGAACTGTATCTGAAAAGGTTCGCCGCCACGCGGAAGCGCATCCTCTTCCTCGGCATGAATCCCGGCCCGTGGGGCATGATGCAGACAGGCGTGCCGTTCGGCGAAATCCGCGCGGTGCGGGACTGGATGGGTGTGGCTGCCGCCGTCCGTCGTCCTGTGAACGAACATCCGAAGCGTCCGGTGCTGGGGTTTGATTGTCCGCGCTCCGAGCCGAGTGGAAGAAAACTGTGGGCGCTGTTCGCGCAAAGGTTTGGGACGCCGGAAGTTTTTTCCGAGGAACACTTCGTGGTGAACTACTGCCCCCTGGCGTTTCTCAAGGAGCCGTGCGCCAATCACACGCCCGACAAGCTGCCGCGCGCCGAGCAGGCCGCGCTGTTCGCCGCGTGCGACGCGCATCTGCGGCGGGTCGTGGAGATTCTTCAGCCGGAGTGGCTGATCGGTGTGGGGAAATTTGCGGAAGCGAGGTTTGCGGAGAGCGGAGTGATTTCCTCGGGCCGGAAGGTTGCGGGAATTTTGCACCCCAGCCCGGCCAGTCCCGCCGCGCACCATGATTGGGACGGCAAAGTTACGCGCCAGTTGCAGGCATGCGGGGCGTGGGCGTAGCCGGGGAGGAAAGGAGGTGAAGGACGGAAAGGAAACAGAAGGCGGCGCGGTTAGTCGCTCACTTCTCCCGAGTCGCGGTGTTCCTTGCGCCACTCGCGGTAGTCAGACCATTGGAGGAGTGCGTCGAAAATGCCAACGGCGAGAAGAATGTAAAACCAGGGCGGAAAAATGGCGGCCAGCTCACTCATAAAATCATACGCACGCCACTACCTCGCAAAGCCCGTGCCACGTCCGTCCACGCTGCAAATCAATTCGGGGCCGGTGCAATCTGTAAGCCCTTCCGACGCTGGCACGATGCGGGCGACACTCGAAGCGGGGTGGAACTGCTCGTAGCGCGAGCGATTCCGCCTTCGTGTAGTGGGGCAGCCGTCTCGGCTGCCACTGGTCTACTGGCCGTCCCGGCTGGTGGTTCTTCAGCCGGGACGGCCAAAGGACGGAACGCAGGCGGGACGCCTGCCCCACTAAGAAGAGTGCTTGCAGCGCGATCGCTTCCACCGCCAGCAAGAAAAACGAATCCAATTCTTGCGGGCGGCGTCTGGAAAGACGGAAATTTACCCGAAGTATGCAACCAATCTCGTTCGCGATACCGAAGCACGCGGTGCAACAGCGCTTCCGCGCCCCCAAGAAGAACATCCCGCAGACGCCCGGCGAGCGCGCGCGCATCCTGCACATCATCCGCAATTACGTGGCCGAGCACGCCCCCGTGCCGCCCATGCCCGCCGATGAACTCAAGACGCACGCCGACCGCCTAGTGCAGATGCTGGGCGTGGATGCGATCTACCGCGACTACATCGGGGTGCTCCTCAGCAACGAGATGTGGCGCGAGACCATCGCGCAGGTGCCGTTCGAGAAGCGGCTGCTGCTGCTGCCGAAATGTCTGCGCGTGGAGGCGAAGTGCCCGGCGCCGTTCGATGAATTTGGTCTGCTCTGCAAACAGTGCGGGCTTTGCACGATTCAAGATTTGCAGGCCGAGGCGGAGAAACTCGGCTACGCGGTGCTGGAGGCGGAAGGCTCGGCCATCGTGATGTCGCTGATTCAGACGGGGAAAATTGAGGCCATCGTGGGCGTGAGTTGCCTGCCGGTCTTGGAACGCGCGTTTCCTTACATGGAAGCGGCGGCGATTCCCGGCGTGGCGGTACCGTTGCTCCAGGACGATTGCATCGACACGACGGTCGATCTCGACTGGGTGTGGG
>JANOAY010000116.1:0-7442 GCA_031411375.1 Pedosphaera sp.
CGCGAAGATCAGAAGCACAAAGCCCACGGCAAACTTCCAGCCGGACATCAGCGCGTACGCGCCGATGGAGAGAATCATCGTGCCGCCCGTCTTGAGGATCGCGGGAAAAAATTTCAGCGCCGGGATGATGATGAACTTGAGCTTCGCGCCCCACTTCAGGAGCAGAATGCCCACGACCAGCAGCGGGCCGAACAATTTCTTCCACGCGCCGCCGCCGGACGGTTTCGAGGGCGGCTGACGCAGGGGCGGCAGCGCCTCGTGAGTTTCGAGGCGCGGCGGGAGCAAGGGCGGCGGCGGACGCTGTTCCATGCGCGCAAGATAGCGACAGGATGATGGAGGGCGTCAAAGGGTTTGCGTGGAGTGCGCGGCTGGGCTGGAAGCCGGCGGATCCGGTGAACACCACCAATGCGTGACGGACGTGAATGTCGGCCTTCCGCCGTAACGCCGACTTTCCAGCCGGCAGGTTGGGAGGTTTTCCAACCTCCCGTTCCAACGGAAAATCCCGGGCTGTTCAAACAGCCCGGCCAGGAACACGGAACTGGAACACGAGGCTGGAAAGTCTCGCAACTTGCCGGCTGGAATGCCGGCGTTACGGGCTACGGCTCGGCGATGATTTTCGCGCGCTGGCCGTGGTAGTCGGCGGGCGTGATTTCGTCGCGGCGGTATTTCTCCAGCAGTTCGGCGAGGCGCTGGGTTTTGGACGCGGGGAGTTTTGATTCCACCGTGGGCAGCGCGGGGAGCGTGGAGGGGGCGGAGCCTTTGATCTTGCTCAGGCGTTTTTCTTCGTCGCGGCGTTTCTTCTCCGCGTCGGCCAGCGCCTTTTTCTCGGCCGCGGCGACTGCGGCGGCTTCCTTCTGGGCTTTGCGCGCGGCGTCCTCGCGGGCTTTGGCTTCGGCTTTGGCCTGCGCTTCGGCCTCCTTGATGGAGGCGGTGGGATCCGTCGGAGGAGCGGTGACGGGTGGGGCAACCGGCGTGACGGCGGGCGATGTGGCGGGTTGTTCCAGCGCGCGGCGCATGGCTTCCCGGGCGGCGGCGTCATCGGAAAGCGCAGGCGTGACGGGAACCGCCGTGGTGGTGGCGGCAGCGGGTTTCATTTCGGCGGGCGGAGGAGCCGTGGTGGCGGCAGCGGCGGTGGCGGCGCGTTTGGCTTCGGCTTCGGCGTTTTTGCGGGCTTCGGACTCCGCTTTTTTCGCGGCAGCGGCTTCCATCTTGGCACGTTCGCGGAGGGCGTTTTCTTCCTCGGTTTTGCGGCGAGCTTCCATCTTGGCCTGTTCTTTGGCGGCGGCTTCGGCCTGGCGTTGGGCTTCGGCGTCGGCTTTGGCCCGGACTTTGGCGTCGGCCTTGGCCTTGGCTTCGGCTTCTTTGAGCGCGCGTTCTTGAGCTTTGCGATCCATGGCCGGTTCAGGCGTGGTGACAACGGGGGCGGTTTTCACAACCGGAGCCTGATTGGCGGGAGCGGCGGGAGCCGGGGTGCTGGAGGGCGGTTGATTCAAAGCGCGGCGCAGCGCTTCGCGCACGGAGTTTTCTTGTTCCGCAGTGATGCTGGGCGGTTCGTTATCAGCGGCCAGGGCGGGAGCCGGGTTCGCGACGGGAGTCCGGGCTGCCATGATGGGGGCGGCGGAAACCGCGGGGGCCACGGACGGGGCGGGGGCCGCGACTGGCGTGACAGGCCCGGCCACGCTGCTGGCGGCAGCTTTTTTATCTTCAGCCAGACGGTTCTTCTCGGCGACGGCACGGGCTTTGGCTTCGGACTCGGCGCGCTTCTTCGCGGCCTTCTGTTCTTCCGCCATTTGTTTCTCAACCTTGGCGCGCTCGGCTTCGATGCGTTTGCGCTCCTCGTTGATGCGGCGCTGTTCTTCGGCGAGCCGGCTTTCTTCGGCCCGGGCGCGGGCTTTCGCCTCGGCTCTGGCTTGGGCCTCCAATTCCTTGCGGCTCTTCTCGGCGGCTTTGGTGTCCACGGGAACGGCGGCGGCGGCGGGCGCGGCCTGAGCTTTCATTTCTTTCTGGGCGCGCAGTTCGGCGGCGCGTTGCGCGTCCGCCTGCGCCTTCATGGCCTCTGCATTCACGTTGCGCGCGGTGGCGGCGCGACGGGCTTCTTCGCGCGCGGCCTGAGCCTCGGCTTTGGCCTTGGCTTCGGCGGCTTTCTTCTCGTCGGCCACACGTTGCTTGTCAGCGGCCTGCGCGGCCTTGGCGGCTTTTTCCTCGGCGGCGGCGCGGGCTTTGGCGTCGGCCTGGGCCTGGGCTTCAGCGGCTTTGCGGGCTTTGTCAGCGGCTTTGGCCTCGGCGGGACTTACGGCAGGTACGGACTCGATGGGCGCGACGGCCGGGCGGTTTTCAATGGGCGCGGGCGCGGCGGGCGTCTGGCCGCCGGTCTGGTCGAGCGCCTTGCGCAGCGCCTCGGAGGCCTGCTGTCTTTGTTCAGGGGTGAGAGTCTGTTGGGCGAGAATCGGGCTGACGCCAACAGTGGCGACGCACAGGCAGACGCAATACCGGAGAAATTTCATAGGGCGAAAGATTTACCGAACTGACCTTGGCGAAGCAACTGATTAACTGGTTGCCGCGCAGCGGGCGGTGCCCAAGACCGTGCTAGGCAAACTATCCGGTTCTGTTTCAATTTCCCGCGTGCTCCGCCTGGCCCGACAACCTTGGCTGCGCGTCCTGCTCGCCTTCGCGTTCTGGACGCTCATCGGCCTTGCCTTCGCCGGGCAGTTGTATCTCTCCAAGTCCAAGATGGGCGACCCGGTGCCGTGGTCGTTCGCGATGGGGCGCGCGCTCGGGGACTGGTATGTCTTCGCGCTGCTCTCGCTGCCGGCGCTCTGGGTTGCGCGGCGTTTCTCGCTGGGCGATGCGCGTTGGGCGCTGAACCTGGTCACGCACTTCGCGGCCAGCGCGCTGTTCTCGGTGGCGTGGATGGTCGTGCGCGGCGCGCTCGAAGTGTGGCTCACGCGCGGCAGCATGGGCGCAGTGACGTTCACTGACGCCTTCAACCGCGCGCTCGTCACGACCTTTTTCTACAACCTGCTCATCTACTGGGTCATCATCACGGTGGGGTACGCGTTCGACTACTATCGCAAGTTCAACGAGCGCGAAGTGCGCGCGGTGGAACTGGAGCAGCGGCTCACGGCGGCGCGTTTGCAGGCGCTCCAGATGCAGCTCAATCCGCATTTCCTCTTCAACACGCTCCACGCCATCTCCGCGCTCATGCACCAGGACGTGGAGGCTGCCGACCGGATGCTGGTGAAACTCAGCGACCTCCTGCGCCGCGCGCTCGACTCCACGGACACGCAGGAAGTCACGCTGCGCGAGGAACTGGAATTCTTGAAAAACTACGCGGCCATCGAGGAGACACGTTTCGGCGACCGGCTGGCCATCACGATGAACATTTCGCCCGACACACGCGATGCGCTGGTGCCAAACCTCGTGCTGCAACCGCTGCTGGAAAACGCCATCCGCCACGGCATCGAGCCGCACGCGCGCGCCGGGCACATCACGATCACCGCGCGGCGCGACGGCGAATCGTTGCGGCTCGAAGTATGCGACAATGGCGGCGGTCTGGCCAACGGCGAGATTGTCGAAGGCATCGGCCTGGCGAATACTCGCGCGCGCTTGAAACAACTTTACGGCGCGCGCCAGACGTTTGAGCTGGCGAATGCGGAGAGCGGGGGAGTGGTTGTCACCGCCACGTTTCCATTTCATACGACATGAAAATCCGAACCATCGTGATCGACGACGAACCGCTGGCGCGCGACCGCCTGCTGAAACTGCTGCGCGCCGAGCCGGACATTGAAGTGGTGGGCGAGGCGAAGAACGGGCGCGAGGGCGTGGAACTCATCCGCCGATTAAAACCCGCGCTGGCCTTTCTCGATGTGCAGATGCCGGAGCTGGACGGCTTCGGCGCGCTCGCCGAACTCAGCGCGGAGGAGCGTCCCGCCGTGATCTTCGTGACCGCGTTCGACAAGTTCGCGCTCAAGGCGTTTGAGGTTCACGCGGTGGATTATCTGCTCAAGCCTTTTGACAAGGAGCGTTTTCAGACCGCGTTGAAACGCGCGTTGGAACAGCTCGCGCGCGCGCAGCCGGAGAATGTTCACGAGCAGCTCTCCGCCTTGCTCCACGAGTTGCGCCCCACCGCGCCGCCCAGCGACCGGCTCGCGGTGAAAGGCGACGGGCGCGTGGTCTTCGTGAAGACCGCCGACATTGACTGGGTGGAGGCGGCGGACAATTACGTGAGCCTGCATGTCGGCAAGGACACGCACCTGCTGCGCGAGACGATGACGAACCTCGAACAGCGCCTGCCCGCCGGGCAGTTCATCCGCATTAGCCGCTCGACCATCGTCAACATGGAGCGCATCAAGGAACTGCAACCGCTCTTCCACGGTGAGTACGCCGTGCTCCTGCGCGACGGGACCAAGCTCACGTTGAGCCGCAGCCACCGGGACAAATTGCAGCAGTTGGGATTGAGCTAGCGGGAGCGGAGGCGGCGCGGCTTGTTCTTCCCGCCGTGATCGGGCCGGGCCGATGATGTCCTCGTCTGCCAATCTTCAGGAATGGGAAATGGGAAAACTGGCTTGGCTCAGCGCTTCCGTAGATTTTCTGGCGCGCGTTGTAGAATCGCGGCCCGGTGCGCTGAGGACAGCGACGCCCCAGCCGTAATGTTTGCGACGTGCCCGGCCGTTCACTCACGCGCCGGCTTCGCCGCCGGCACCGGCACCTTCTTCAAATACTGCCACGCGATCAGTCCGGTGATGAACGCCAGTACCGCGCAAGTCACATACGGAATGGCCGGGCTGATGTGAAACAGCGCCGCCGAAAACAGCGGCCCCAGAATGCGCGCGAGGCTGCCCGCGCTTTGCGCCACGCCGATGGTCGCGCCCTGCTCGTTCGCCGGAGCGAGATTGGAAATCATCCCGAAGACCGGCGGGCGCGTCAGGCCCGAGCCAATCGAGAGCAGGCCGAGCAGCAGCAGCACCGCCCACCACGCTCCGCCGCCGCTGGAAAACAAAACGCCCCACGACAGCTTCGCGCTGCCGGTCACGAAGGGCAGGGGCGCGAGGCTCACCGCGACGAGAATCAGGCTGAGCGCGATGAGCTTCGGCTCGCCGAAACGCTTGACGAGTTTGCCGAGCGGCCCGCCTTGCACGAACGCGCCCACGATGCCGCAGTAGGCGAAGAGCAGCGCGCTGGCCGTGGCGGCGTCCTTGAACTTGTCCGGCTTCAACAGGTCAATCGAAGTGGGACTCGCCCCGTCCGCGAGATGAAAGTTGCGCACGATGAGCAGCCCCAGCGTCGTCTCGAAGCAGGTGAAGCAAAACGTCGCGAGGAAAAACACCAGCACCAGGACGCGCAACGGCGTGTTCTGAAAGGTGTGCGCCCATTGCGCGAGGCGCGGGCGCTGCGTGGTTTGCGAATCGGCCTGGCGCGTCTCCGGCAGAATGGCCAGCGCGAGGAGAAAATTTGCCGCGCACAACCCCGCCGCGACCCAGCCCGGCCCCGTCATCCCAAAGAGCTTCATGCTCGCCCAGCCCAGCACCGGGCCGAAGAAGAAGCCGAGTCCGAACGCCATGCCGATGAGGCCCATTTTTTTGGAACGCTGCTCGGGCGGCGTGGTGTCGGCGATGCAGGCTTGTGCGACCGTGATGTTCGCCCCGCAAATGCCGGCGAAGACGCGCGAGGCAATAATCAGCGCGATGGCCAGTGTGGTGTTGCCCTCGATGCCGCTGGCGACGGCGAACAGCGCGTAGGCACAGGTCGCGCCCGCCGTGCTCACGAGCATCACCGGACGACGTCCGATGCGATCGGACAAACGACCCCAGCCGGGCGCGAAGAAAAATTGCATGGCCGAGTAGCTGGCCATGATCACGCCGATCATCCACGTCTTCGCGCCGAGATTTTCGGAGTAGAGCGGCAGCAAGGGCAGTACGATGCCGAACCCGACGAGATCGATGAACACCGTCAGGAAAATGACGAGCAGGGACGGCTTGCGGGTCATGCGAGTGCGAGGGAGCGGTT
The DNA here is from genome assembly GCA_031411375.1 of Pedosphaera sp. Lineage (GTDB taxonomy): Bacteria > Verrucomicrobiota > Verrucomicrobiia > Limisphaerales > SIBH01 > JANNGC01. Next base: position 6,007 of record JANOAY010000116.1, read on the forward strand.
GCGGAGCGCAGTGACTGACTCGCTCAGATGAAAAGCCACGAAAGTGAACACGGGCGGAGGATAGGGACGAAGAAGGGCGAGTCAAGCGACCGCCCGCTTAGTTCACGCCGGGACGACACTGAGCGGCCCGTCGAAAATCGTCAGGCTCACCACTTCGGTCTTCGCGGTGTGCGGACCGTGGGCTGCACCTTTGGGGGCGAAGAAGAACGCACCTTTGGTGTAGGTGACGCCCGCCTCCTCCCATTCGCCGGAGAGCACATACACGGACTCATTCGCCTGCGGGTGGAGGTGCGCGGGCACGGTCACGCCCGCGCGGAACTTGCGCAGCACGGTCACGCCGCCGGTGCTTTCGTTCTTGTGCAGGACGAGCAGCTCCACGCCGTCGTACGGGCCGGGCTGCCATGGACGATCACCGGCCAGAATCGTGTAGGGAAACATGGAGCGATCAAACGGCCTGGTGGTTGAAGTGCAAGCTTCGTCTGGAACGGAGCGCGGCGGCAAACCCGCGCGCCCTCACCGCGCGGTCATCGCCTCGCGCAGACCGACCATGCGTTGCGCGTCCACGTCCCAGGCCTTGAGGCGCAGGCAGCGGTAGATTTCCAGCGGCGAGAGCGAGGTCGTCTTCGGCGCGTTCAACTCCGGGAACTTCTGCATGACTTCCGGCAGCCGATAGAACGGAATGCGCGCGTTCAGATGATGGATGTGGTGATAGCCGATGTTCGCTGTGAACCAGCGCATGATGGGATTCATCGTCATGTAGCTCGACGAAACCAGCGCCGCCGTCTCGTAGGTCCAGCCCGCGTTCGTGCTGAAGGTCACGGTCGGGAAATTGTGCTGCGCGTAGAACAGATACGAGCCGATGGCGCAGGCAATCGCGAAGGGAATCAGAATCGTGAAGAGCAGCCCCGCCCAGCCCGCGAACAGCGTGACGGTGACCGCCAGCGCCACATGGACAACGAACGCGATGAGCGAATCGTAGTGCCGCGACGGCTGGTTGAAAAACGGATACACGCACATGCCGAACAGGAAGATGAAGATGTAGCCGTTCAGAATGGTGATGGGATGCCGCATGAACAGATACTTGAACCGCCTGGCCGGGGTGGTCGTGCGGAACTGCTCGACGGTCATGATCGGGAAGGAGCCGATGTGCGCGCCGCGCAGCTTGGAGTTGTGGTTGTGATGATGGTTGTGCGAGCTGCGCCAGATGCTGCTGGGACTGAGCACGAGCACGCCGAAGACTTGCATGAGCCATTCCGCCGCCTTCGAGCGCGGGAGAATCGCGTGATGCTGCTGGTCGTGATAAATGACAAACATGCGGAGGGTCAGCAACCCGGCGGCGACGCTGCACGCCAGGCGAGCGGCCCAGTGCATGGGGACCAGCGTTCCGCCGAAAGCGGCGACGACCGGGCGTGACAACACGTTGACGAAGTGGATGG
>JANOAY010000117.1:0-3440 GCA_031411375.1 Pedosphaera sp.
CCGTGTCGGACATGCCGTGGTGAACGGGCGTTTTATTGGCCGGACGCAAAAAATCTTCAAGCAGAAAAACGGCGGGCGGACGCGCTCCCCCGCTCAGCAGGAGACGACGTGAGGAGACTCTGACTTTTTTCCGAGAATTGATCAGCGACTCCGCGCGTCGTCACCTACGAAGGACGGGGCGGAAATCATCATTTACGCCGCTGTTGCCGTTCAGTAGTTTTTTTAAGCCGTGCCGAAACCCGAACCGAAAACCAGCGAGGCCGTTCCTTTTGAGGAGGCCATGCAGCAGCTTGAAACCATCGTGGAAACGATGGAGTCGGGCGAGCTGCCGCTGGAGGCGCTGATGACGCAGTTCGAGGAAGGCACGCGGCTCGCGAAGATTTGCCAGGCCAAGCTCGCGCAGGCGGAAACGAAGATTCAACTTTTGGAAAAGAACGCGGCGGGTGAACTCACTCTCCGTCCCGTAGAGACCAGCAACGACTAAAACATGAGCCGATACCTCGATATGGTGGACAGTCCCGAACACGTCAAAAAACTCACGCCCGAGCAGCTCACGCATCTGGCCGCGGACATCCGCCACGAACTCATCACCAAGCTGGCGGTGAACGGCGGGCATCTCGGCCCGAACCTCGGCGTGGTCGAGCTGACCATCGCGCTGCACAAAGTTTTCTCCACGCCCAAGGACAAGTTCGTCTGGGACGTGAGCCATCAGGTTTACGTGCACAAGCTGCTCACGGGGCGGCGCGACCGCTTCCACACCATCCGCACCACGAACGGCCTGAACGGCTTCGCGCTCCGCACGGAGAGCGAGCATGATTGCTACGGCGCAGGCCACGCGGGCACGGCGCTCTCCGCCGCGCTCGGCATGTGCGCGGCGCGCGATCAGAAGAAGACGGACGAGAACGTGGTGTGCATTTTCGGCGATGCGGCTTTGACGAACGGCGTGTCCTTCGAGGGATTGAACAACATCGCCCACACGACGAAGAAGTTCATCGGCATCCTGAACGACAACGAGTGGAGCATCGCGAAGAACGTCGGGGCGATTGCGGGTTACTTGAACAAGCTCATCACGCACCCGCGCTACAACAAGCTGCACCGGGATTTCGCGCATTGGATGAAGAAGCTGCCCAAGGGCGAGCTGGCGCTGGCCTTGAGCCACAAAGCCGAGGAGATGCTGAAAGGCACCGTCTCGGAAGTGTCGCTGGAGCAGAATCCGGCCAACGTGGACGCGGACGGACGCGGCGGTTTCGGCAGCAGTTTGATCTTCGAGGAATTTGGTCTGCGCTATCTCGGGCCGATTGACGGTCATGATTTGCCGCTGCTGATCAAGACGCTGGAGTTCGCGAAGTCCTGCGAGGAACCCATCGTGTTGCACGTCCTGACGAAGAAGGGCAAAGGCTACGAGGCGGCGCTGCAGTTCCCCGAAAAATTTCACGGCACCGGGCCGTACGACGTCACGACGGGCAACTCGCCTGCCGCAAAAGCGGGCACGGCTCCGGCGTATCAGGACGTCTTCGGCCAGACGATGGTGAAGCTGTGCCAGAAAGATTCGACGGTCGTGGGCATCACGGCGGCGATGCCGAGCGGCACGGGCTTGAAGCATTTGGAGAAGGCGATGCCGGAGCGTTATTACGACGTGGGCATCGCGGAAGAGCACGCGGTGATCTTCGCAGCGGGCATGGCGACGATGGGTTTCCATCCCGTGTGCGCGATTTACTCGACGTTCCTTCAGCGCGCGTATGACTGCATTCATCACGACGTGTGCTTGCAGGATTTGCCGGTGATTTTCTGCATGGACCGCTCCGGCCTCTCGGCCAACGACGGCCCCACGCACCACGGCCTGTTCGACATCGCCTACTTGCGCTGCCTCCCGAACGTCGTGGCCATGTCGCCGAAAGATGAAGATGAGTTCGCCGACATGATGTTCACCTGCACGTTGCAGAAGCACCCGACCTTCATCCGTTACCCGCGCGGCGCGGCGGAAGGCGTGGCGATCAAGGCGACGCCCGCGCTGCTCGAAATCGGCAAGGCCGAGGTCACGCAGAATTTCTCGAACACCGGCAAGCCCAAGGTCGCGCTCTTCGGCCTCGGCCCGATGCACGCGATGGCGAAGAAAGCCGCCGCGAAGCTGACCGCCGAAGGCTACGACTGCGCGGTGATCAACCCGCGCTTCATCAAGCCGCTCGACGAAGGCACGCACCAGTTCTTCGGCAAGGCGGCGGATGTCGTCGTGACCTTCGAGGATCACGTTCTCATGGGCGGCTACGGCAGCGCGGTCATGGAAGTGTTCGGCGAGAAACGCATCACCACGCCCGTCGTCCGCATCGGCTGGCCCGATGAATTCATCGAGCACGCGTCGTCCGTGGATTACCTCCGCGAGAAGCACGGCCTGACGGCGGAAAAAGCCGTGGCCGGAGTGAAAGCCGCGTTGAACGGCCACGCGCTGGCGACCCCGGCGCTGAAGATCGCCTGAGCCACGGTGCGAGGGAAATAACCTCTTGCACCGTCAAAACTCGGTGAGTAACGTGCGCCTCCATTTCGGGGCACCCATAGCTCAATTGGATAGAGCGGCTGACTACGGATCAGCAGGTTATAGGTTCAACTCCTATTGGGTGCACCACTTCCATCTTCCCTCACTTCGTCCCACGAACCCCGGAGGCGAAGGCTTTGTACACCGCAATCAAACGCGTCGCCGTCAGCGTCTGGGTCGTGACGAGCTGCTCCTGGAGATTGAGCAACGTGCGCTCGGTGTCGAGGACGCTGAGGTAGTCCGCGATGCCGTCGCGGTAACGCTGGCGCGCGAGCGACGTGGCCTCGGCGGCGGCTTTCTCCGCCTCGGATAAGTAGGCGAGGCGCTGGCGTTCACGGCTCAACGAGACCAAGCTGTTCTCCGTTTCCTCCAGAGCCAGCAGCACGGTTTGTTCGTAAGTGGCGAGGGCGGATTGAGTGCGTGCGTCTGCTGCTTTGATGCGCTGGCGGACACGACCCAGATCAAACGCCGCCCAGGAAAGGCGCGGGCCGAAGCTGTAGGCGTCCGAGCCGGGCTGGGTCAGGCCGCGAAAGTTTTCCGCCTGCAACGCCACGGTGCCGACGAAGGTCACGCGCGGAAACAAGTCGGCCACTTCCACGCCGATGCGCGCGGTCGTCGCGGCCAATGAACGCTCCGCGGCGCGCACGTCGGGACGGTGCCGAAGCCACTCGCCCGGTTCGCTCAACACCAGCATGGCCGGCGTCTCGGGAAATTTGCCGGTCACAAACAGTTGGTCGCGCAACGCCGTGGGCGCGACTCCGCACAGAACGCTGATGCGGTGGAGGGCGCGCTGCACGTCGGCTTCGAGCGGCGGGATGGAGGCGAAAGTTCCGTTGAGCAGTGAGCGCGCGCGGGCCACGTCGAGCTGCGTGCCTTGGCCGCCGTCGCGGAGTTGTTCTGCGAGCCGCAT
>JANOAY010000118.1:0-7917 GCA_031411375.1 Pedosphaera sp.
GATTTGGAAATCGGCGCTCCGCGAACTACGAAAAAAGCCGCCCGCATTTTTGCGGGCGGCTGCAAATCAAGACCGCCAGCGGGACGCTGGCGACACATTGTCAACTTACGGCTTATCGTATTCCCCGAGCGGACGGAGCCACACGTTGCGGAAGCGTACGGGATTGCCGTGTTCGTAGAGTTCGATGAAACCCTTCTCCTGCGGCTTGCCATAGACCGGCGCGGCCTGGTGCTGCGTGCGGCCCATCAGTTCACGGCGGTTATGCACCACCACGCCATTGTGGAAAACCGTCGCCGCCGCCTTCTTCACCAGTTTGCCTTCGGCGTCCCAGCGCGGCGCTTCAAACACGATGTCGTAGGTCTGCCACACGCCCGGCGGGCGGCTGGCGTTCACCAGCGGCGGCGTCTGACCGTAGATCGCGGCGGCCTGGCCGTCCGGGTAGGTCTTGTTGTTGTACGAGTCCAGCACCTGGATTTCGTAGCGACCAAAAATGTTCACGCCGTTGTTGCCGCGTCCCTGGCCGTCGCCCACGACTTTTTCCGGCGTGGCGAATTCGAGATGCAATTGGAAATCGCTGAACTCATCCTTCGTGCGGATGACGCCGCTCTTCGGCGTCGTCTCCATGTAACCGTTCTCCAGTTTCCACTTCACCTCGCCGCCATTGCCGCTCTTCCATTTGGAAAAATCTTTGCCATCGAACAGCACCAGCGCATCGGACGGCGCATCAGCCAGGTCACTGAAAGCTTTGCCCGACGTGATGACGCGCGGCTGCGGGCGTCCGCCGTCGTGGACGTGCCACGGCGTGCCGGGAATCATCGGGGTGTTGGTGTAGCCGAGCGACTTTTGATCGGCGGCGGTGAGTGAAGTCGCCGCGAGGGCGATGATGGACAGAACGATTTGGTGCGTCATGCGCGATGTGGTCATGGGTGAATTTGTTTCGCAGCGCACGGGAAAAGGCAATGGCGGACTTCAAGGAGCGGAGCGGCGGACAGCCATGTCCGCCGTTTATGATCGGGGAAACAAGCGGCCCTTCGACCGTCAGCACGAACGGTGGACTCGGCGGTCCGCCGCTCCCAGCCCAATTTTCTCTTTTGCACCCCGCACCCTTGCGAATAACTTCCCGCCCGTGGATTTCACGCCGTGGCTGGTCGTGCTGGGTGTGCTCGGGTTTGCCGCCGCGAGCTTCTTTTTCGCGCTCGCAGAGTCCGCCCTCTTCGCGCTCGGCAAATGGCAGATCGAGCAGCTCGCCGAGCGTTCCCCGCGTGAAGGCGCGGTCGTCGCACAACTGCTCAAACAACCCTCCGAACTCCTCGCCACCATCGTGCTCGGCAACACCGTGGCGAATGCCGTCGTGGTCGCTGTCGGCCTCGGCGTGGCCGTGTGGCGCGGCGGCTCCATCGCGCTCACCGTCGCGGCGCTGGCGGTGTTGATTCTCATCGGCTGCGAAGTGCTGCCGAAGACGCTGGCCGTGCGCGCGCCGGAACTGTGGTCGCTGCGCGTCGCGCGCGTCCTGCTCTGGTGGCAGAAAATCACGCGACCCGCGCAGGCGCTGGCGCAGGCCATCAACAATCTTCTGCTGCGCGTCCTGATCCGCGCCGTGAAACCGCACGCGCACGGCAGCGAAGAAGATTACCGCGAACTGATCGAACTCGCCGCCCAGCAAGGCACTCTTGCGATGCGCGAGAAGGAAATCATTTTTGAAATCATCCGCCTCGACAAGCAGACCGCCGCCGCCGTGATGACCCCGCGCTCGCGCATGGCCTGCATCCGCGACGACCTGACCGTGGACGAGATGATCGCCGCCGCGCGCCAGTTGCATCACCGCCGCCTGCCGATGTTCGACGGCACGCCCGACACCATCGTGGGCGTGCTCGACACAAAAATTCTGCTGCTCAATCCGCAAGTTGATCTTGCGGACGCGATTGAGTTTCCCTCCTTCGTCCCGGAGAGCATGAACTTGCTGAAACTGTTCGTGGCCTTGCAGCGGCAGAAGCGCGGCATCGCGATGGTCGTGGATGAATTCGGCGGCACCGCCGGTGTGGTCACGATGGAGGACATCCTCGAAGAAGTCGTGGGGGAAATCCGCGATGAGGCCGAGGAGCGCCAGCTCGTTTTGGAAAAATTGAGCGCGGCCAAATGGCGCGTGAGCGGCGCCGTGACCGTGGGCGACTTCCGCCGCGAATGCCCCGAGATCGGCGACGTGCCACAGGTCGAGACGATGGGCGGCCTGCTGACGATGCTCTGCGACGTGGTGCCGGGCGCGGGCGAGTCGGCAACTTTTCGCGGCCTGAAACTAACCGCGTCGCGCGCAGATGAGCGCGTGGTGCGGGAACTGATGGTGGAAAGAACGAAGCGAGGTGGGGTGTGATGCTGTTACCAATGCAACTTGGCCGATTCGTTGTGACGTTCTCCCTCACCCCGGCCCTCTCCCGCTGGGAGAGGGAGAAACTCAGCCAGCGTTCGTCGAATCGAGCGCGTTCTGCATTGGTGCGGCTGATTGCCGCTCTCCCTCCCCCCGGGGGAGAGGGCCGGGGTGAGGGCGGTCGCTCGCTAAACTGGAATGGTCGCATCTCAATCGAACTGAACATTTGTTCTCCGCAGATTCAGGGCAGCCGCAGATTTCTGCCTTCATCTGCGGCTGTTCTGAATCTGCGGGAAATTTCTTCGCGCCCAACTATGGAAAAATGACATGACCTCCATGCTCCTCATGTTCATCGCGCTGGGCCTGGCGGCCTCGTTCTTCCTCTCGGGGATGGAGGCGGGCGTGTTCGCGCTCAGTCGCGTGCGCATCCGGCGGCTGATGCGCGCGGGCCACTCGAACGCGCGGCGGCTGAACCGCTACCTTGAGCAGCCCGAGGAATTTCTCTGGACCATTCTCGCCGGGAACACACTGGCGAATTTCACCGTGGCCAGCCTCGTGGTCATCGGCTTTCAGGAATGGATGCGCGCGCATCCGTGGTGGTTCGCCGCTGTGTTCTTCGTGGGCACGATTTTATTTTACGGCGTCTGCGAGCTGCTGCCGAAGATGCTCTTCCGCGTTTATCCAAACCGCCTGTGCCTGTGGCTCTCAGGGCCGTTCGCCTTCGTGCATTTTTTCCTGCGCCCTGTGGTCGCAATCTTGCGCTGGCTCGCGTCGGGACTGCTGCGCTGGACGGGCGGACAAACTTTTGCAGGCCGCCTGTTCGGCACGCGTGAAGAGTTGCGCGTGCTGATGCAAGAGTCTTCGCAATCCCTTTCCACCGAAGAGCGCGGCATGATCAATCGCGTCCTCGATTTGCAGAACCTGACCGTGTCGCACGTTCTCGTGCCAATGGCGCGCGCCGCGACGGTGACGACGGAAACGCCCGTCGCCGAGGCGCTCGCGCTCTGCCGCGAACGCGGCCTGAGCCGTCTGCCCGTGTGGCGCACGGACCAGCAGCCGCGCATCGCCGGCCTGTTCAATCTCAAGTCCCTGCTCTACCGCGCGGACCTCGATTTGCGGAAGCGCGTCGGCGACTACGTCCAGCCCGCGACCTTCGTGGACGCGGACATGCGGCTGGAAGAAGCGATGCGCCACTTGCAACGCGCCGGCCAGCGCCTCGCCATCGTCCTCGCTCGCGACGGCCGCGAAGCAGGCATCGTGAGCTTGCAAGATTTGCTCAAGTCTATTTTTGGGGAGGTGAAACTTTGAAGCTTCAAATCCCAAATCCCAAACAAGCTCCAAGCTCCAAACTCCAATTGGTGCCACGCCGAGGGCGATGCAACCGACGCCGTTGGGAATTTCGAATTTGGAGCTTGTTTTGGATTTGGGTTTTGAATTTTGGATTTTGTCGCCATGAGCCTCGACGAAATCATCAGCATTCTCTGGCGGCTGCTCTCCGTGGTCGTGCTCGTGGCGTTGAACGGCTTCTTCGTCGCCGCCGAATTCGCCATCGTGAAAATCCGCGACACGCAGCTTCAACCGCTGATCCACCGCCAGAACCGGCGCGCAAAAATGGCCGGGCGCATCGTGAAGAACCTTGACGCCTCGCTCAGCGCCACGCAGCTCGGCATCACGCTCTCCAGCCTCGGCCTCGGCTGGATTGGCGAACCCGTCTTCGCCACCTTGCTTGAACCGGTCATGGGCTGGTTGCAAATCGAATCGCCGGAAGTGCGCCATTCCATTTCGTTCGCCGTGGGCTTCTCGATCATCACCTTCCTGCACATCGTGCTCGGCGAACTCGCGCCCAAGTCCCTCGCCATCACCAAGCCGCTGGCCACCACGCTCTGGATTGCCTACCCGCTGCACTGGTTCAACCGCATCTCGTTCCCGTTCATCTGGGCCTTGAACAAGACCTCGCTCGCGCTGCTGCGGCAGGTCGGCATCGAGCCGGCCAGCGAAGGCGAGATGGCGCACTCGGAAGAAGAATTGCGCCTGCTGCTCACGCCCGCTCCACGCCACGGCTCGGCGGCGGGCGCGAGCCGCGACATCGTGTTGAACGCCTTCGACCTGCGCCAGCGCGTGGCCCGTGAGGTGATGCGCCCGCGCCGCGAAATCGTGACGCTGGATGTCGCCACGCCGCTCGCGACCGCTCTCGAAACCGCCGCGCAATTGCGCTTCTCGCGCCTGCCCGTGGTGGAGAATGGCAACCTGGATCGCGCGCTCGGCTTTCTGCATGTCAAAGATTTGTACGCCGCGCGCGACAAGGCCACGACCGTGCGCGACCTGCTGCCGCACGCCAAGAAACTCGTCTATGTCCCCGAGACCGCGCGGCTCGAACGGCTGCTGAAAATTTTTCTCGAACGCAAAGTTCACATGGCGCTGGTCGTGGACGAATACGGCGGCACCGTGGGCCTCGTGACCTTGGAAAACATTCTCGAAGAACTCGTCGGGCAGATTCAGGACGAGTTTGATCAGGAGAAACCGTTGCTGGAAAAAAAAGATGAACACACCTGGCTCGTGGACGGCGCGCTGCCGCTGCACGACCTCGCCGAACTCACCGGCGAGCCGTTGAACGAAGAGGGCGTGACCACCACGAGCGGCTGGGTGACGCACAAGCTCGGCGGCTTCCCGAAGCACGACGACGTGATCCGCGTCGGCCCGCACGAACTGCGCGTGGAAGAAATGGACGGCGCGCGCGTGGCCCGGCTGCGGCTGATCAAGTTGGCGGCGCCGGACAAGCCGCAGTGAACAGCGACCGCGCGCCGCGCGGCCCCAATTGAATCGAAGAACCTGCGCAGCGCCGTTCTTCGCCTCGGACGCAATCCCACGCCGCCATCACTCATCTCGTCGTCGGGAAAAATATGGGGCCGCGCGGCCACGCGGCCCTGCCACGATGGCTGCGCGGCGCGCAGCTTGATCAAGATTTACACCGCCGCAATCTTCTTGAACGGCTCGCCTTCGTTCAGCGTGGGGCGCTCGGGACGGCCCTTGTATTTGTAGATCAAGTCCATGTTGCCCAGACCGAGCAGCCAGAGCATCGTCGCGTGCAGGTCGTGGACGTGGAGGCGGTCCTTGGTGGCGTGCAGACCAAGCTCGTCCGTTTCGCCGATGGTCTGGCCGCCCTTCACACCTCCGCCCGCCATCCACATGGTGAAGCCGGTGGGATTGTGATCGCGCCCGTCGCCCTTCTCGCTCATGGGCGTGCGGCCAAACTCTCCGCCCCAGACCACGAGCGTGTCGTCCAGCAGGCCGCGCGACTTCAAGTCTTTCAGCAGGCCGGCCACGGGTTTGTCCATCGAGCGGCAGAGTTCGGTGTGATTTTTCTCAATCTTGTCGTGCGCGTCCCACTTGCTGCCCGCGCCGTGGTAAAGCTGCACGAAACGCACGCCGCGTTCGACCAGGCGGCGGGCGAGCAGGCATTGCTTGCCGAAGGTGTCCGTCTCCTTCTCGCCGATGCCGTAGAGCGCTTTCGTAGCATCCGTTTCTTTCGTCATTTCCACCACGCCCGGAGCCTCGGCCTGCATCCGAAAGGCCAGTTCGTAGCTCGCGATGCGCGCCTCCAACTCGGATTGAGCTGGATGCGCGTCGGCGTGACGGCGGTTGATCTGGCTCAGGAAATCCAGCTTCGCGCGCTGCTGTTCTTCGGTCAGAGCTTCGGGCGTGTTCAAATTCGGAATCGGCTCCGCGCCGCCCTGGATGCGGATGCCCTGATAGACGGCGGGCATGAAACCTGAACCCCAATTGCGCGGGCCGTTGACGATTTGCGTCGCGTTGTCCTGCATGACCACGAACGCGGGTAAATCCTCGTTGGTCGAGCCGAGTCCGTACGTCACCCACGAGCCGAGCGACGGACGGCCCGCGAGAATTGAACCGGTGTTCATCTGGCACACGCCGGACGAATGGTTGATGCCGTCCTGCCAGCACGAGCGAATGACCGCGAGATCATCAGCGCACTCCGCCGTGTGCGGCAACCAGTCAGAAACCCAGATGCCGCCCTGCCCATGCTGCTTCCACTGGCGCTTTGAGCCGAGCAGCGGGGATTTCGACTCTCCCATCGCGGTGATGACCTTGCCGAAGCTGTCCGGCAATCGTTGGCCCGCGAGTTCATTGAGCTTGGGCTTCGGATCAAACAGATCAATGTGGCTCGGCCCGCCCTCCATGAAGAGAAAGATGACGGACTTCGCGCGTGGCGCGAAATGTCCGGCCTTCGCCGCCAGCGGATTGGCCGCGCGTGTGGCGGCAGAAAGTTTGTCCGCACCGAGCAGATACGAAAGTGCCAGTGCGCCAAAGCCCATCCCGCCGCGCGCGAGAAAATCGCGGCGCGTGTGCAGAGACTCGATATGGGGCATGGGGCGAAAGGGATTCATAGGCTACTCCACATACAAAAATTCATTCGCGTTCAGCAGCACCTGGCAGAAGTCCGTGAGCGCCGCCGTCTTGCGGTCCGTGGTCACGGCGCGGTTCGCGAGCATCGGCTTGATGTCGTTCTTGTTCGGCGATGAGTCGCGGAAGACGCTGGGCTTGGCCTCGAACTGCCAGTAGCCGCAGGTCGTGCCGGTGATGTTCTCCGTCGTAAGTAACAACTGCTCCTGACGCAGGGCCGCGCGCGACAGGCGCACGTCATCAATCAGCCCGTCCCACAAATGACTCTTGTCCACCCCACGGCCGCCGATGGCGAACGCGGCCGGCGAGCGATGCCCGCTCACGACTCGGTGCGCGATCTTCGCGACCTGCATCGGCTCGTCGTCGTTCGACAAATCCTTAGCGTAAAACGCCACGCCGCCTTCGCTCGTGTTCGTGAGATTCACCGTCACCGCCACGAAGTAGGGCTTGTTCAAGTTGATGTGCAGGTCGGAGAAGATCGGTTCGTAAAGTTTCTTCCCGTCCGCATCCGTGCCGGAGAGTTGCAGCACCAGCGTCTGCGGGCGGCGCATGGACTTGAGGCTGGTCACGCCGAGCGCCCAGCCCGGCTCGGTGTTTTTGCCGCCCCAATGCGAGGCGATGGTGCGGACTTCGCCGCCCTCGTAAAGCGAGCGCAGCAGCACGAACGCCTCGATGGTGAAATCCTCCGTCGGGAACGAATCATTCGGCGTCACCATCAGCCGCTCTTGCGCGGAACGTGGGGCCATAACGGCGGCCTTGCCATCGCGATAGGGGATCTTGTCGGCGATGAAACTGGCGGCGGCGGAACTGGCCTTCTCCAGATTCACGCGCTGCTGCTGTTCACTCAGAAACTTTTTTGCGGTGGCCAGTTCATCAGCGGAAGGCGCGCGACTGAAGGCAAGTTTGTAAGCCGTGGTGATCAATTCGCCGTCATTCTTCGCTCCGCTCTTTTGCAAACGCCCCGCCATCGCCTGCGCGCGTTGCAGCATATACTGACTGTTGATGAGCAGGAGCGACTGGACCGGCGTGGTGGTCGTGTCGCGCTGCGAGGTGCTGGTGAAATGCTGCGGCGCATCGAACACGTCGAGCAGCGGGTCGCGGGTGTTGCGGACGAGCTTCGTGAAGACCGACCG
>JANOAY010000119.1:0-1771 GCA_031411375.1 Pedosphaera sp.
GGGCGAGATTGTCCTTGGCCACCTTGAAGCCCGCGCCGCTCATCACCCGGATCTGGCCCGGCACATTCTCCAGCTTGAATTCAATGGGCATTTCGCGCGTGGTCTTGTTGAGCACTTTCACCGTGTAAAGGTTTTCGATCTGGCCGCCTTCCAGTTGTTGAAAGAGCGCTCCGGGTGCGCGTAACAGAATAGTCTCGGCGTCCGGCCGCGTGAAGACGAGGAAGCCGAGCAGGCCCGCGAGCAGCGTGAGCACGACGAGGTAGAGCTTCATGCGCGCGGTGATGCGGAACGGCTTCCCGTGCTGGATGCTGTTCAGCGAGGCGTAGCGCACAAGACCGCGCGGTCGGCCTACCTTGTCCATGATGTTGTCGCAGGCGTCGATGCAGGCGGTGCAGTTCACGCACTCCATCTGCGTGCCGTTGCGGATGTCGATGCCGGTCGGGCACACCGCCACGCAAGCGTGGCAGTTCACGCAATCACCCGTGCCTTCCGCCTTGCGCTGCTCGAAACTCTTGTCGCGTTGCAACGGGCCGCGCTTCTCGCCGCGGACATGATCGTAAGCCACGACCATGGTGTTCTCATCGAGCGTGGCGGACATGAAGCGGCCGTACGGACAAATGAACGTGCAGGCCTGTTCCCGAAAGCGCGCGAAGATGCCGTAGAACAGCAGCGTGAACAGGGTCATGAAAGTCAGCCCGACGAGATGCTGGCGCGGATCGTCCGTGATGATGTCGAGCAACTTCTCGCTGCCGATGATGTAGGCGAGCAAGGTGTTCCCGACGATCCACGAGAGCGCGAAGAAGATGACGTGCTTGGTCAGCTTCTTCGCGATCTTCTTTCCGCTCAACGGCGCGACATCAAGCGCACGCTGCGCCGCACTGTCGCCTTCGATGGCGTACTCAATCTTTCGGAAGACCATCTCCATGATCAGCGTCTGCGGGCAGGTCCAGCCGCACCAGAGCCGGCCAAAGGCCGTGGTGAAAACCATGATGCTGGTGAAGAACAGCAGCGCGGCCACGGCGAAGATCACGTTGTCCTGCGGCCAGAAAAGCTGGCCGAGGATCGAGAACTTCCGCTCCACGATGTTGAACATGAAGTAGGGATTGCCGTTGATGCGGATGAACGGTCCCGCAAAGAGCAGCGCGAGGAGCAGCCAGCTTGAGTAAGTGCGCCAACGATACCATTTCCCCGACGGCTTTTTCGGATAGAGCCAGCGGCGATGGCCCTGCTTGTCCGCGGTGGCGATATGGTCGCGGAAGTCCTGCCAGTCCAAGTCGCGAAACTTGGAGGACGGATCAGCATCCGGTGAAGGAGGCTGCTTCGACGGCTCTGGCAGGGTGGCGTTCATTATTCGTATTCGCTCGGCTTCGGTGCGGGCGCCTGGTCTTCACGCACCTTGGGATTCGGCGGCTTGGTGCCGCGCAGCGTGTAGATGTAGCTGGCCACGGCTTGGATTTCGTTCGGCTTCAAGAGGCCGCGCCACGTCAACATGCCTTTCTCCGGCACGCCGTTGACGATGATCTTCACGCTGTCCACGTAGTTGGAGCCGTGAATCCAGTAGTCGTCGCAGATGTTCGGACCGACGAGGCCGCCGCCATCCGGGCGATGGCACGGCGCGCACAACTGGATGAAGACCAACTGCCCCTTGTTGAGCACCGCCTGATCCTTGATCGGCTCCAGCGAACTCATGGCCGATTCGAACTTCACCAGCGCGGCGGATTTGATCTCGTCGCCGGCTTTTGCCTCCTTGTCGTACTCGGCGGCCTGCAAG
>JANOAY010000120.1:0-5035 GCA_031411375.1 Pedosphaera sp.
TGCAGCCGCGCGCCGGGAATCGCGCGGTCCTTGCCGTCGGCGAACACGATGACGAAGCCGCCGATGGCGATGTTCGTCGCGGGCAGCCGCCACTTGGTGAGGTTGTTCGCGGCGTCGGTGAGGAACCAGCCGTCTAGATTCACGGCGTTGGTGCCGACGTTGCGCAGTTCGATCCAGTCGGGGAAGAAACCGTCTTCGTCCGCGAGGATGTTGCCGTTCGCGGCCATGAACTCGGAGATGATGACGGACTGCTGCGCCCGCGCGGACGCGATGAGGTTGCATACGACGGCGGTGATCAGGAGCATCCGCCAAAAAGATGATTTACGCATAGGCTGTCTGGGATTGGCGTGAGCTTACACTGCGAGGACAGGGGCGCGAGAATTTTTCCGGAAAGTCACTGTGGTCGTAACGCCGGCTTTCCAGCCGGCAGGTGGCGAGACTTTCCAGTCTCGTGTTTCAATTTTCACGGGACGCGCCGGGCGCGTTGGAACAGACCGGTCCCGTCCTGTTGGAACGGGAGGTTGGAAAACCTCCCCACCTGCCGACTGGAAAGTCGGCGTTACGCCGCGTGCTTGGAATTTGAAAGTTGGCCTTGTCCCTCGCGCTTTCCCTAAATTCCGCGCTGAAAATTTTGTGAGCGTCGAACTGTCCGAACCGTTTTTCGCCAAGGTCGCCGGCTGGGAGGCGATGAAGATGGCGCGCGCCCTCATGGCCATGGGCAAGGTGCTGAGTTCCAATTACACGCCGCCCGTGCTCAAAGGCGTGGTGCAGGAGAGAACGACTTCCTACCGCGCTGGCTTTGTGATCAAGAGCGACACGGATTTGGAAAACACTTGCACCTGCCGCGCCTCGCGCGAATGGGGGACGATGTGCGCGCATTCGGTCGCGGTGGGGCTGCACTTTCTGAAACCCGCTGGGACCGTGAGTGACAAAGTGAGTGAACGGGTCAGTGAGACGACGCGCCCGCCCGCTCACCCAGTTTCCCGCCTCCGCCGCGCTGTCGCTGGCGAACCCGGCCTCGAGCCGCTCGAACTGCACGTCATCCTCCCGCCGAATTTCGCGGACGCCGCCGTGCGTGGAAAGGTGATGCTGGTCATCGAAGGGAAATGGTCGCGCGGGCGCGGGCCGTTGAATGCGCTGCCGAAGGAACGGCCTTACCAACTCAGCGCCGAAGACGAAAAACTGTTGTCACGCATCGAACAGTTCGCGGGCGAACCCGCCGGGATGCTCGTGCTGACGACGAAAGAATTCGCCGAACTGCTGCCCGCGCTCGCCGAGCATACGCGTGTCACACTCGGCAAGACCACGTCGCTCCACGTCACGCGTGAGCCGTGGTCGCCGCCGCTGCGCGCGAGGTTGGAATCGAACGGCGAGATTGTTTTGGAGAGGGCGGGTGTGGGCGGTTCGCCGTTCATTTCACTGCCCGACACGGAATGGGTCTGGCGCAATCCAACTCTGCAACCCATCGCACTCGCCAAAAATCTCCTCGGCGTGCTGCGGGAGAAAATCACCATCACCCGACAGCAAGTTCCCGCGTTCCTGAACAACGACTTCCCGCGCCTCGCCGCGAGCGGCTCGCTCGAAGCGAACTTCACGCTCGATGATTTTGCCGTGGATCAGCAGCCGCCGAAATTTCTGCTCCATCTCACCGGCGGGCTGGCGCAACTCGCCGCGCAACTTCAGTGCAAGTATCCGTCGCGCGTCATCACGGCGGGCGCGTCCAGCGCGGGTGAATCGCCGTGGATGCCGGACGCCAGCGCGCCCACGCGCTACGCGATGCGCGACCTTTCGGCTGAACAGCAGGCGCTCGGACGTTTGCTGCGGGCTGGTTTCAGCGGGCCAGACGCGCAAGGCCGTTACCAGCTCAACGGTCAGGAACGCGTGTTGAATTTCTTCGCTCGCGAATATCCCAAGATGCAGAAGGAGTGGACGGTCACGCTGGAGGAACGCCTCGACTGGAGCACACGCGAGAAGCTTGAACGCATCGAGCCGCGCTTCGAGATCATGCCGAGCGGCGTGCAGTGGTTTGATTTTGGCGTGTCCTTCGCGTCGAGCGGTGGCGAACAGTTTTCCTCGGCGGACGTGCAGCGGCTGATTCTCTCCGGCCAGAGCCACACGCGATTGAAGAACGGCAAGGTCGCCGTCATCGACACCGGCGCGGTCGAGGAACTGCAACAGTTTCTCCTCGACGCCTCGCCCACGCAGCAGCACGGCAAGTATCGGCTCGGCAACGTGCAGGCCAGTTTCCTCGACTCCACGCTCACGCAACAAGGCTGGCAGGCGCAGGCCCCGTCGTCGTGGCGCGAGCGTGCGAAGCAGCAGAGCGGCGAGGCAAAACTGGAATGTCCGCCCCTCGGCGATTTGGAAAAAGTGCTGCGCCCGTATCAGAAGCACGGCGTGGCGTGGATGAACTTTCTTCGCACGAACGGCTTCGGCGGCATTCTCGCGGACGAGATGGGACTGGGGAAGACGTTGCAGACGCTGGCTTTTCTGCGCGGCGTTCCGGGCACCACGCCGAAGACGCCTTCGCTCGTCGTCTGCCCCACTTCGCTCGTCTTCAACTGGGTGGCCGAGGTACAGAAGTTCACGCCGCAGCTCAAAGTCCTCGGCCTGCACGGCGCGAACCGGCACAAGCTCTTCGACGAAGTTCCGCGCAGCGATCTTGTCGTCACGAGTTACGCGCTCATCCGCCGCGATCTGGAACGCTATCAGCAGTTTGAGTTCGACACGGTGATTCTCGACGAGGCGCAGCACATCAAGAATCGCGCGACGCAGAACGCGCAGGCCGTGAAGATGATTCGCACTCAGCACCGCCTCGTGCTCACCGGCACGCCGCTGGAAAACTCCGTGCTCGATCTCTGGAGCATCTTCGACTTCCTGATGCCGGGCTATCTCGGCAGCGCGAAAGATTTCAAAGAACGCTACGAAGTGCCCATCGCCCGCGAGAAGAGCGCCGAGACGCAGGCGCGGCTGGCGCGGCGGCTCAAGCCCTTCATCCTCCGCCGCCTCAAGCGCGACGTGGCGAAAGATCTTCCGGCGAAGATTGAGCAAGTGACGTTCTGCGAACTGAACGACGAGCAGCGCGCGCTCTATCAGCAGGTCATGGAGTTCAGCCGCAAGGAAGTGTTGGAAGCCGTGGGCGCGCAGGGCGTCGCGAAAAGCAAGTTGGTCATCTTCACCGCGCTGCTGCGGTTGCGGCAGATTTGCTGCGACTTGCGGCTGCTCAAATTGCAAGGCGGAGCGCCGAGCATTGCTGGGCAGGAGGGCGAGGAGGCATCGCCGAGCCGAGCGATGCTCGGCGCTTCATCTGGCTCGGGCGGCGTTCAGGACTCCGGCAAACTCGAAGCCTTTGACGAGCTGCTCCAGGAAATCGTGGACGGCGGCCATCGCGTCCTCGTGTTCAGTCAGTTCACGAGCATGTTGAGTTTGCTGAAGGAGAAATTGAACGAGCAGCAAATCGAGTTCTGCTACCTCGACGGCTCGACGGCGAATCGCGGCGAAGTGGTGGAGCAATTCCAGCGCGGTTCCGTGCCCGTCTTTCTTATCAGCCTCAAGGCGGGCGGCGTCGGCTTGAATCTGACGGGCGCGGACACGGTGATTCATTTCGACCCGTGGTGGAATCCCGCCGTGGAAGACCAGGCGACGGATCGCGCGCATCGCATCGGGCAGACGAAAGTCGTGACCAGCTACAAGCTCATCACACGCGGCACCGTGGAGGAAAAAATCCTGACCTTGCAGCAGAAGAAGCGCGAAATCATCCGCGGCACGCTGGGCGAGGAGCAGTTCACCGAGGCACTGAACTGGGAGGAGATTCAGGAGCTGTTCACGTAGCGACGGGCGCGGTGTCCCGTCTCGTCGCGCAGATTATTACTTCACCCACCGCCCGGAACCGGTGACGATTTTTCTTGGTCCATTGTGAAGTCGGGCGCGGTTTCGCCACGCGAGACGCGTCCTGCCGCAACTCCAATCCCGGCGGGACATTCAAGCCGCGCCCCACCGGTCTCACACCGGCATTTTTTTTGTTGCGGCTTTGTTGCTGACCTGTGCATGAATCACGCATTGGGAAAAGGGCAGCCTGTGAGACCAAAATCCGTCACAAAAAGGCTTGAGGAAATCGCCGACTGGCCGGGACGCGCGCGCGTGGCGGAATACAGTCCGCGCCTGCTGATGAGAAACCTGGCGGAGAACGAGCGCACGGTTCGCAGATTTTTCAAAAAAAAGTTCGGCGTCTCCATCAGCAGGCAACTGGAACGATTTCGCCAGCAAGAAGCCAAAGAGATGGCCCGGCAGGGACTGCAAGCGAAAGTCATCGCGTTCAATCTTTCCTTCAAATCGCCGTCGCATTTCTCGCATTGGTTCAAGGCCGTTCAT
The DNA here is from genome assembly GCA_031411375.1 of Pedosphaera sp. Classification (GTDB taxonomy): domain Bacteria; phylum Verrucomicrobiota; class Verrucomicrobiia; order Limisphaerales; family SIBH01; genus JANNGC01. The sequence continues at coordinate 4,372 of JANOAY010000120.1, forward strand.
AAAATTTCTTTTCGTGTCTGGCTGGTGAATCCCGCGCCGGAGGGAGACGGCGGCCGGGGTTTTGTCCGTTCCTGACAACTCTTAAAAATTGTCTTCGGCGGGGCGCGGAGTAGAAAGGCGGCGTTACCCAACCAAACTTGATCACCTTACGCGTATGCACGCCACACCTCGCAAAAAAATCGCTGAAGTTTTTTCTCCCACCCTCGGGCTGTGCGCGCTCGCGCTCGCGTTCATCTGCCTCGAGACACGGCTGGCGTCCGCTCCTTTGGAGCGGGAGCAGGATGTGTCGAAGGCCCGCGCGAGCGCGCCGCAGGTCGTCGAGCGAGGAGCGCATTATCGCAAGTGGCACCATGTCACGACCAAGCTCGGCGCCAACGGGCGCACCCTGCTGCAAACCAATGAGTACACCGAGCTAGGGGCGGGGCTGCACTATGTGGCGGACGGCCAATGGACGGAGGCGGAGGAGAAATTTGAAATCGTCCCCGGCGGTGCGCAGGCCAGAAAGGGACCTCACCAAGTCGCCCTGGCGGCGAACATCAATTCTTACGGCGCGATCGACCTGGCCACGCCGGACGGACTGCGGCTGCGCAGCCATGTACTTGGTCTCATCTACACCAGCGCCAGGACCGGCCAGAGCGTGTGGGTCGCGGTGCTCAAGGACTCC
>JANOAY010000121.1:0-4109 GCA_031411375.1 Pedosphaera sp.
GCCGGGTCGGGCAGTTCAGTGCCGCGAAAGAAAACAATCGAAAGATGTTTCTGGCACGCACTAATTCCGCAAACCAGCTTTCGTCCGGAGAAACAAAGGTTGTTCCATTTGATCGACTCGGTGAGGTCCGGTTCCCAGAGGAGGATCCATTCCACCAGTTGCTCCGCCAGCGGTTGCGAAAACTCAGGACAAGTCTCCAGCCATTCGCCTGGATTTTTGGTGCGGGCGCGATTGCAGTCCATGGAACTTTTTTGCCGAAACGATCCGGTGCTGGCAAGTGCGCCGCCTGAACAGAAGGCTTCAAGGTTTCCCGTGCCGGGCATCCTCTTGAAACCGAAACGCCCGCTTTCCCGTAAGATCCGCGCTCGTGAAGGTCGGGCACCAGTGCTGCTCCACATGACCGATCACGAGGTCGGTGCCGGTGAAATGATCCACGCCCGGCGGGCGCTCCGGGTTGTACATCGTGTCCGTCATGTCGCGCATCAACGCCACGTTCTTGCCGAGGTAGACCTGCTGCCGGATCGCGAAGGGTCGGCCCAGCACGCACATGTTCAAATGCACGCCCGCGAGAATCACGTTCGTGATGCCGCGCGCGGCGAGCAAGTTCCACGTCTCCTGCCCGTCGTCGGTGATGGCATCGTCCGCTGCGATTTCAATCGTGGCAATCTGCCGTTTCCACGCCTCGCGAATCTCGCACTTCGCGCCGACGCACGAGCAGCCCATGTCCGAGTCGTCGATGGGCAGCACAGCTTCGTGCTTCGGATCCGTCCAGCACCACGCCGTGCCCCAGCGTTGCGCGGTGGCAAGCGGCACGGGCGTTTTAACGAAAGGTGCGGTCTGCGCGCGCTTCCGCTGCGGCGTGCCTTCGTAAAACTTCGTCACCGAACTGGGCGCGTGAATGATGAACACGCCGCGCGCCCGCGCCTGCTTCACCATGTCGTTGAACGGCCCGGCCATCTCAGTCACGCGTCGCGCTGCCGATTTACACCAATGATCGTCCCACATGTCGCAAATGATCAGCGCGGTTTGCTTTGCCTCCCACACGACTGGCTTCTCGCTGACGCCGGAGGCGGTGCGCGAACGCAGTTTCAGTTGCAGAACGTCATCGGCGGCGGAGGCAATCATGATCATGGCGAGGCCAAGCAAAAGGATTCGGGCGAACATGCGGCTAGGATAACGAGCGCCGCGCGTTTGGAAAGCGTACGTAACGCCGACATTCTTGTCGGCAGGTTACGAGGCTTTCCGGCCTCGTGTTCTCCGTTGGATTGGAACGGGAGGTTGGAAAACCTCCCAACCTGCCGACAGGAATGTCGGCGTTACGTTCGCCATGTGCGTTTGCGACATCCGTTCGTGGATTTGCATCAGGCGGAAATTTTAACGTCGCACGACCGATCTGCGTCTGAAGACAGCAACAACCAACTCCCATGAACCGACGAAACTTTTTGAAGGACGCCGCCCTCATCGCCGCCAGCGCGGCCACGTTTGCCAACGTCAGCCGTGCGCAGGCGCAGGCCGCACAATCTTCCGGCAGCGCGGTGGTCATTGACCCGAAGCCGCTCTTCGACATCTCGCCGCATCTCTACATGCAGTTCATGGAGCCGCTCGGCGTCACGGATTCCTCGGTCGAGGCGGCGTGGGACAATAACCGCGACGATTGGCGGAAGGACTTCATTGACGCAACGAAGGATCTCGCGCCGGGCATGATGCGTTTCGGCGGCTTGCTCAGTCGCTACTACAAATGGCGCGAGGGCGTCGGCCCGGCGGCGAGGCGTCCGCCGTATCGCAACTACGTCTGGGGCGGCTGGGAGACGCATCGCGTGGGCACGCACGAGTTCGTGGACTACTGCCGGCGCGTGAACACCGAGCCGATGTATTGCGTGAACTTCCTCAGCGACGGAGAGAAGCGTTACGCGACCATGCCGCAGGGCAACCGCACCGGCGACGCGCGCGAAGCCGCTGACTGGGTGAGTTACACGAACGATCCCGACCACGCTGAGCGCAAGCGCAACGGCGCGTCCGCGCCCTTCAATTTGAAATACTGGCAGCTCGGCAACGAGACCAGCTACGGCAACGCGGTTTTCAAGAAGGACGAAGCCATCGCTACGACCATCGAGTTCGCGAAGACGATGCGCGAACGCGACCGCGGGCTGAAGCTGATCGGCTGGGGCGACAACGGCTGGGCTGGCGATCTCGTAGATCGCGCGGGCGAGCACTTAGACTACGTGGCCGTCCACATGATGGGCCAGCAGCCCCTGCGCAAGGACACCGTGCTGCGCGGCAATCTTTACCAGGCCAAGCCCGAGCAAGCGTGGGAGGAGCTGATGGAACTCATCAAGCCGCGCGTCGAGGACAAGCTGCTGGCGCTCGAAGAGTCTTTGGCGAAGCGCAACTCGAAGCACGGCATCGCCATCACCGAAGGGCACCTGAGTTTGCAGCCGCACAACTCGAACCCGATTCTCGCCGAATGGCTCACAGGCGTTTACCACGCGCGCGTGATGAATCTCTTCCAGCGCCACGGCGACAAGGTGAAGATTGCCACGGGCGCGGACTTCCAAGGCAACCGCTGGACGACGAACGCGATCATTCATCAGGTGCCCGGCGGCGTGAGCTACCTGCTGCCGGTCGGCGCGGTGATGCGCCTGTTCAACCGCCACAACGGAACGCACGGTGTGGCGGTGAAATCCGCGCCGTCGGGCCTCGACGTCTGCGCAAGCCGCGCCGGCGACAAACTTTTCCTGCACGTCGCGAATATGAATTACTCCGGCGCGACCGAGGCGACCTTCGCCGTAGATGGATTCGTCGCGACCGGCGGGCGTGTGCTGGAGATCTCTCCCGAGAATCCGCGCCAGGAAATCAGTCCGATCAATCCCGACGTGTTCAAGCCGCGTGAGCACGCGCTGGCCGCTGGTGCTGCGGTGAAGTGGAAATTTCCCGCGCGCTCGGTGAGCGTGGTGGAGTTGGAATGCCGCGCCGCGTGAATTGACGAGGAGCCATTTGGACTGCGGTGGCAGAGCGGAGCGGCGACACCGCTTTCGACCAGCGGAGAATTCTAGAACGGAATGGCGTCCCTTTACGCTCGAATGCGCCATCGCCGCTCCGCTCTGCCGGCGCAGTCCATAAGGCGACCGCCCTACTGCGTCTCGCCCTTCGTCACGCGCATGAAGACTTCTTCGAGGCCGATTTCGTCCTCGCGCAGGCCGCGGAGTTTCACGCCGCCGGTCACGAGCACCTCGGAAATCACGCCGGGATCGGTCTCGTGATTGTGCATGGTGATCTTGAGGCGCTCTTGCAGCGTTTCCACGTCGCGGATTTCCGGGCGGACCTTGAGCAACTCCGCCGCGCGGACGTGCTGCTCGGCGGGCACCTTGGCCCACAGGACGCGCGCATCGGTCAATTGCGCGGTCACGCCGGAGACTGGGCCGCAGTAAATCATCTTGCCGCGCTCGATGATCGCCACGCGGTTACACAACGTCTGCAATTCGCTGAGGATGTGCGACGAGATGATGATCGTTTTCCCCATGCGCTGAAGTTCCTGGAGAATGGCCATCATCTCGATGCGCGCGCGCGGGTCGAGGCCGCTGGCCGGTTCGTCGAGCAGGAGCAGTTGCGGATCGTGGATGAGCACGCGCGCCAGGCCGAGCCGCTGTTGCATGCCGCGTGAGAGCGCGCCGATGAGCGCGCCTTTCTTTTCACTGAGGCCGACGAGTTCGAGCACGTCGGCCACGGTCTTCTCGCGCTGCGCGGTAGGGATTTTGTAACACGCGCCGAAGAAATCGAGATACTCGGTCACTTCCATGTCCTTGTACACGCCGAAGAAGTCGGGCATGTAACCGATGACATGGCGCACGGCGTCCGCGTCGCGCACGACATCGTGGCCGAGGACGTAGGCGTTGCCGGCGCTGGGCGCGAGGAACGTGGCGAGGATGCGCAGCGTGGTCGTCTTGCCTGCACCATTCGAACCGATGAAGCCGAAGAGGTCGCCACGCTGCACGGTCAGATCGAGCGAGTTGAGCGCGACCATGTTTCCGTAAGTGCGCGTCAGGCCATTCGACTGGACGGCGGGGACGGGTGGAGCGGCGGCGCGGGGTTGTTCGCCCGTGTTTGCAGTG
>JANOAY010000122.1:0-1728 GCA_031411375.1 Pedosphaera sp.
GGACTGGACCCCCGCGACCACGGGCACAGATTTCACGCTGCCGAAAATTCTCGAACCGCTTGCGCCCGTGCGCAGCGAGTTGCAAATCCTCAGCGGACTCGCGCATCGCACGGCCTATCCGAATGGTGACGGTCCCGGCGATCACGCGCGCGCCTCGGCGTCGTTCCTCACCGGCGTGCAGGCGCGCAAGACGGCGGCGATGGATGTGCGCGCCGGAATCTCGGTGGATCAAATCGCCGCGACGCACGTTTCTCAGAGGCGTGGGCACGGCCCTCGCGCTGCCGTGGCTCGAAGCGATGTCCCCGCTGCGCGCCGCTGCTCCCGCCCTGCCCCGTCCGCTGCGCATGGCCTTCATGTATGTGCCGAACGGCGTGAACATGGAGGACTGGACACCCACGACCACGGGCACGGATTTCACGCTGCCGAAAATTCTCGAACCGCTCGCGCCCGTGCGTAGCGAACTACAAATCCTCAGCGGACTCGCGCATCGCACGGCGTATCCGAATGGCGACGGGCCCGGCGATCACGCACGCGCTTCGGCGTCGTTCCTCACCGGCGTGCAGGCGCGCAAGACGACGGCGATGGATGTGCGCGCCGGAATTTCCGTGGATCAAATTGCTGCAACGCACGTTGGGAACCAGACGCGCCTGCCCTCGCTGGAGATCAGTTGCGACAAAGGCCAGCGCGCGGGCTCCTGCGACTCCGGCTACAGTTGCGCCTACCAGTTCAATCTCGCGTGGAAGACACCGACCACGCCGCTCCCGCCAGAAGTTGATCCTCGCGTCGTCTTCGAGCGGTTGTTCTCGAATGGCTCGTTGCGCGAGACCGCCGAGTCGCGCGCTCGCCGGCAGCAGGCGCACAAAAGCATTCTCGATTTCGTGCTCACCGATGCGCAGCAGTTGCAACGCGGCCTCGGCGTCAATGACCGGCAGAAGCTCGACGAGTATCTGACCAGCGTGCGCGAGATCGAGCAGCGCATCGAGCGCGCGGAGAAGATGACTGTGGCCACGCCGGATTATCCGACGCCGGGCGGCATCCCGCCCGACTACGAGCAACATCTGCGCGTGATGTTTGATTTGCTCGCGCTCGCCTTCCAGACCGACACCACGCGCGTCTCGTCCTTCATGATCGCGCACGACGGCAGCAATCGCAGCTATCCCGCCATTGGCGTGCCGGACGGGCATCACGACATTTCGCATCACGGCGGCAACGCGGAGAAGAAGGCGAAGATTGCGAAGATCAACCGCTTCCACATGACGCAGTTCGCGCGCTTCCTCGAACGCCTGAAATCCGTGCGCGAAGGCGAAGGCACGCTGCTCGACAATTGCATGATCGTCTATGGCAGCGGCATCGCGGACGGCAACGCGCACTCGCATCACGATCTGCCGGTGCTGCTTGCCGGTCGCGGAGGCGGCGCTTTCAAGACGGGCCAGCACCTCCGCTTCGCCAAGGACACGCCGATGTCGAACCTTTACCTCGCCATGCTGGAGCGCATGGGCGTGAAGGAACAGCGCTTTGGGGACAGCACGGGAGTGTTGAAGGGGCTGGGCTAAACTCCAAGTAGCTTGTCACCGATCCGCAAGGAAACCTTGAGCAATCCAGATTGCCGCCGGGCGGAGTATATAACCAACTTCGCCTGCCAAATGAAAATCTGTGAAGTGACACACGACAATTGTTCGCGCGATTGCAACCTTATCCAACTCTGATGCCTGAACTGGATTACATCAC
>JANOAY010000123.1:0-3862 GCA_031411375.1 Pedosphaera sp.
GTGAACGGAAAATTCACGCCGCGCCAGAAGGCCGTGTACAACGCCGTGCTCCGCGTTTTCCGCCAGAGCTGCGACAACTTGAAGCCCGGCAAGCTGGTCAAGGACTGGCAGAAGGAAGCCGAGACGCTCATCGAAAAGGAACTGGTGGATTTGAAACTCCTCACCACGCGGGAAATCAAAAAGCAGAACCCGGACAGCCCCGCCTTCAAAAAGTATTTCATGCACGGTCTCGGCCATCCCATCGGCCTTGATGTCCACGACGTGGGCCTCACGACTGAGCCGATGCAGGCCGGCTGGGTGATGACCGTGGAGCCGGCGATCTACATCCGCGAGGAGAAGATGGCGGTGCGACTGGAGAACACGATTGTGGTGGGCGAGAACGGGAACCGGGATTTGATGCAGGACATTCCGATTGAAGCGGGAGAGATCGAGGCGGCGATGAAGAAGCGGTGATGGACTCCGCCCGGGCCAGTTTCTATTCGCAATGGCGTACGTCGCTTCGCCCCTTCGGCGTTTTGCGTGAGAACGATCTTCCGCCCGAGGCGCTGCTGCAAAACATCTGGCACCACCAGCGTCTTCTTCGCGACGAACTGAAACTCATCGATGGCCGGGCGGTGCGCGTGCTGCATCCGGGCTTTTGGAATCACGGGGCTGGGCCGGACTTCCGGGACGCAGTGTTGCAGTTCGGCAGCGAACGACCGGTGACGGGCGATGTGGAAATTGATCTGCAAGCGTCCGGCTGGAAGGCGCACGCGCACGATCGCAATCCGAATTTCAAAAAGGTCTGGCTCCATGTCTTGTGGGAACTTCCAGGGAGCGCCGAGCATTGCTCGGCACGAAGCCCGGCGGAACCTGCGAGCCGAGCAATGCTCGGCGCTCCGCTGGAGTTGCCCACACTGATCCTCAAACCCTTCCTCGACGCCCCGCTCGTCGAACTCGCCCTCTGGCTCACCACGGACGCCGCGCAGAAATACCCCGAAGGTTTGCTCGGCCAGTGCGCTGGGCCGCTGCGCGATCTCTCGCTCGCGCAACTCCAACAGTTGCTCAATGAAGCCGCGCTCGTGCGCTTCGAGCGCAAGGCCGCCGACCTGAACGCCCGCGCCCGGCAGTGCGGCTGGGAGCAGTCGCTGTGGGAAGGAATGCTCCGCGCGCTCGGCTACAAGCAGAACGTCTGGCCCATGCAGCGCGTCGGGGAATTGCGCGGGCGCCTGGGCAAGACCTCGCTCATCTGCGCACAGGCGAGGCTCCTCGGTATCAGCGGATTGCTTCCGAATGATCTCACGCGCCAGCAGCGCAGCGCGGACACGTATCTCCGCACCGTCTGGGATCACTGGTGGCGCGAGCGCGATGCGTTCAGCGATTGCGCGCTGCCCAAGTCGCTTTGGAAACTGAACGGTCTGCGCCCTGCGAATCATCCCCACCGCCGTCTCGCCCTCGCCGCACATTGGGCGGACGATGCGAAGTTGTTGAAGCGCATTGACCAGTGGTTCACCACGACGCAGCCGGATAACGCACTCGACGAGTCATTGTTGAAATGCCTGCAACCGGACGCGGACGAATTCTGGTCGAGCCACTGGACGCTGCGCTCGGCGGCGATGCCGAAACCGCAGCCCTTGCTCGGCGCGACGCGTGCCACGGATCTCGCCATCAACGTGATTCTCCCGTGGTTCTGGCTCCGCGCGCGTGAAGGCGGGAACGCGAAGCTGCAAGCCGAGGCCGAGCGCCGCTACTTCGCGTGGCCCGCCGCCGAGGACAACGCCGTGCTGCGCCTCGCCCGCGACCGCCTGCTCGGCGGACGTCGCGACGTGAAGCTCACGAACGCCGCCACGCAGCAAGGCGTGATGCAAGTGGTGAGCGACTTCTGCCATCACTCGAACGCCCTGTGCGCGGACTGCAAGTTTCCCGAGCTGGTGAAGAACTGGCGCGTGGGTGCAAGGTAAGGAGCGCGGCGTTCACGCCGCTTCACCGCTTGCACGATGAGCGAACGATTTTTCCATCCTGAAAGGATGGAAGTAAATCAGCCCAGGGTTGCGAGTCAGCGAGCTACCCTGGGTTCACGTCCCCGAAACATTTTCCCAACCCTGCAAGGTTTTTATCAGCCCCACGTTTCTGCGTCCGTGATTCAACCCTTACAGGGTTGTTCCGTCATCACACCGCCGACCCAGGGTAGCGTCTCGGCGACGCAACCCTGGGCTGGATGATCTGAATCCTTTCAGGATTCAAAAAACCACGGCCAAGTGATGTGGATAAAGATAAGGCGCGAAAGCCGCGCTCCTATCGCTGGCACTTCGGACACCACGCCGTCGTCCGGCCGCCGATGGTTCCGCGTGCCAATGCCGCGCCGTCGCGGGGACACTTGCCGCCCGCCGCCCAGCGTTCGTGATAGAACCAGCCGCGAGGCGGGTCGTTAAAATCGTGGCTGACATGTTTCATCGCGCCCGCGCAGACGAAGCGGATTTCCTTCCAGAGCGCGGCAAGTTGCGGAGCTGAAATTTCTTCGCCCGTGCGATTAGGACTGAGCTTTGCGCGCCAGAGGATTTCATCCGCCATCCAGTGGCCTACACCGGGGAAATGATCCTGCACCAGCAGCAGCGCCTTGAGCGGCAGACGACGGCGGCGCGCCAGCACACCGCGCAAGATGTCGCGCGTGAACGCTTCGGAAGTCAGCGGCGGCGCGATCTTCGACCACCACGGCGGCTCGCCTGCGCCTTGAAACCAGAGCACGCGCCCGAACATGCGCGGGTCGCTGAACACGAGCGCGTGTTCCCGCTGACGCAGCACGAGATGGTCATGCTTCTGCGCGACGAAGCTCGCCGCTTCCGTGCGCAACTTGCCTGTCATGCCGAGATGAATCGCCAGCCACGCGCCGCGCGAGAAGCGGAAGGCCATCTGTTTTCCGCGCGCTTCGGACGCGATGAGTTTTGCGCCCGTCAGTTGTTCGCTCATCGCGCGCGTGTCTTGGCCGCGAAAGAGGCGTTTCTCCGCGTGCAGTTCCACGGCGAGGACTTTGGCATTCAGGCCCGCGTCCCATTGCTTGCGGTAGTATTCGACTTCGGCCAGTTCCGGCATGGCGCAAGGGTAGGGAGGAACTTCGGGCGGTGACAACCTATCAACGGCAGACTGGAAAGTCTCCCAACCTGCCGGCTGGAAAGCCGGCGTTACGTAACGCCGACATTCCTGTCGGCAGGTTGCGACACATTCCTGTGTCGTGGCAAAATACGCCACGCGACATGCACCGCAGCTTGTCGGAAATTTCCAAACTGTTCACGATGTGTCCGGTGTCATTTGCTGACACCAAGACACATTCATGAAAAAGCCCGTGACCAAAACGAAGGCCGCCCCCCGGAAGCCGCCGGAGCAAGTCCGCACGCTGCTCGCGGAATTGAAACGTCTCGGTTCCCCGACGCGCGGCGTGGAGATGGCGACGCGCTTCGGCATCCGCACGAACTTGGAAGTGTTCGGCACTACGATGGCCGATATGCAGAAGATCGCCAAACGCAACGGACGCGATCACGCGCTGGCAGCGGCGCTGTGGGATGCGGGTATTTATGAGTCGCGAATGCTCGCCGCGTTGGTGGACGCGCCGGAGCAGGTCACGGCGGCGCAGATGGATCGCTGGTGCGCGGAGTTCGACAACTGGGCCGTCTGCGACACGCACTGCATGCATCTCTTCGACCGCACGCCGCACGCTTTCGCGAAAGTGGAACAGTGGGCGAGGAGCCGGAAAGAGTTTGTGCGGCGCGCCGCCTTTGCGCTGCTCGCCAGCCGTGCCATTCATGACCGGCGCACGGCGAATGATTCGTTTTCCCGCCTGCTGCCGCTCATTGAAGCCACCGCCACGGACGAACGGAACTTCGTCAAG
>JANOAY010000124.1:0-2831 GCA_031411375.1 Pedosphaera sp.
CGGGCAGATCGATCTGTTCATACACATTCGTGCGCCGCTGACCGTCGTTGATGGCCTCGCCGATGGAGGTGGAGAAAGCGGCGTAGTCGGCATTGTTCTCCCAGGTGCGTGTCTTCTTGTCGAAGCCGCCGGTGCTGGCCTGGCCGGGCGTGATTTGGCCGGCGGCGTTGTAGAGCGCGCCGTTCGGGTCCCAGCCGATGCGTTCCAAGTATTCCTCGCCGTGAACGTCGTTGTGATTCGCGAGCTGGTAGAACTGGCCGTTCAACTGGAGTCGCATCGGATAATAGAAGGGCGCGGGTGCGCCCATCTGATCGCAGAGCCAGAAGGAAAGCTCCTGCCGCATGTAAGTGGGATCGGGATAGTCCGCCGTGAACGACGTCTTGCGGATGCGCGGGAAACCGGCCTGATGCCGGAAGAGATGCTCGCGGTTGAAGTCGAGCCGGTGCGACTTTTTGTTGAAGCCCGCCGTGCTGTTGCCGCGCAGCTCCATTTTCACGTTGTCGTAGAACTCGCCGTCATAGAACACCGAGACCCACGCGCCGGCCTGCGAATCTGCGCCCGTCTGCGTCGTGGTCGGGCCGGGTTGCAGCACCGACGGCGGCGCGAACAGGTGAACGATGGGCAGTTTGCTGGTCACGTTCGTCGGGTCCACGATGGTGCCCAGAAACTCGGCGGACTCGGTGAGACTGGCGAAGATGGGCCAGCGCGAGATGTTCCCCTGCGTGTCCGTGGCGCGGAAATACCAGCGCACCATCTGGCCGTTGGTCGAGGCGCTGGCGGGGATGCTCGCGCCGAAGACGCCGTCGTTCGTCGCACCGTCGCCATGCAGGCCGTCGTCGAACATCGCCACTTCAATGATTGATCCAAACATCACCTGATAACGCATCACCACGTTCGAGGCCGGGAAGAAAGTGGGCGTGATTCGCGCGGTGACGATCAAATCCTGATCGTCGCGCGGCACGTTCGGCGTGTGCGCCGGCGCAAGAATGGCCGGGCCGGGATTGGCCACGCCGCCGCCATTGATCGCGCCGGGCGTGGGCACGGTGAAGTAGAGCGGGTTGGGGCTGAGCTCCGTGGTTGTCTGGAGAATGACTTCGGCAGAGATGAGAAAATCCTCGTTGGTCGCGGCCACGTTCAAGCCGTGGATGGCGAGAATGTTGGCGCCGGCGCGCAGCAGGCTCGCGCCGATGGTGAAGGATTCCACCACGGACGGCGAATGCGCGTTCGTGGCGGCGGAGTTGAAATCGGGCACCACCGGGGCGTTCACCCGCACGGCTTCCACGCCGTTCACGTAGGCGATGAAACCGTCGTCGTAGCGCATCCGCAGCGTGAGCGAGGTGACGTTCGTCGGATTCGCCACGGTGAATGGCAGACGGATTTGCGCCGTGGCATTCACGTTCGACATGACAGGGCCGACATCGGTGCGAACGAGCGTGGCCACCCCACCGGACGAGGCGTTGGTTCCGGTCTGGTAGAGGGACTGCACCTCGGCCAGTGAGAGGCTGCGGTTCCAAAGCGCCGGTTCATCCAGCAGGCCGCTGAAGAGCGCGGAGGGCGTGGCGGGCGTGGGGTTGATGTTGCTGCCGATCACCAGGTCCTGGGCGATGCTCATGTCCGCAGTGTCGGTGCCGGTGAAAAGAACCGCGCCGTTCAAATAGGCTGTGACCGTGCCGCCCGCCTGCCGGGTCACGGTCAGAAAATACCATTGGTTGTTGGCCAGGCTGCCGCCCGTTCCGATGAAGGCATTGTGGTAAACACTGATCGTGCCCGCGCCAGCGGAGGCCATGTGGATGCCGTAATCATTGCCCGCAGCTTTGTAAGTGAACAGGTCGCCGCGCGCCGTCACGTTCGCGGGGTTGAACCACATCGCAATCGAATACGGTCCCGTGCCGAAGTCGAACCCCACGTTGTCCGGCACCTGAATCCGCGCCGTGGTTCCGTTCAAGGTCGGCGCGTTGTTGTTGTTCTCGAAGCCGCCGAACGTCGGCGGGCGCGGGCCGGCTGTGCCCAGCGTGGGCGAGCCTTGATAGGTCGCATTCACCGCCGCGCCGAGCGAGCCGAGGTTCGCCGCCGTCGTCCCGCTCGTGTCGTTCAGCCGCCAATAGGCCAGCGGCCCCGTCGCCAGCACTGCTCCGCTGTAATCAATTCCGGCATTGGTCGTGCCGTAGCCCACGCCGTTCGTGCCCGCGATCCACGCGCTGTCGTCGTAGCCCGCGTAGAGCCAGTTCGTGCCGTCGAGATTGTCCGTGGGAATCCGCACGCGCACCGGCGCGCTCGTGGAGACGGCGGTGAAGTTCGACGAGAGCTGCCCGAAGCCGATGGATACGTTGATGATGGACGGGAGGAACGGCGCGGGAAACTCCGTGGCCTTCGTCACGCCGTCGGGTTTCACGAGCGCGAGATATTCGCCCGAGGCGGTGAGGCTGAAATTCGCGTGCAGCCGCGCGCCGGGAATCGCGCGGTCCTTGCCGTCGGCGAACACGATGACGAAGCCGCCGATGGCGATGTTCGTCGCGGGCAAGCCGTCATAAAGCGTGAACTCGGCGAGACGCTGCGCGCGGTAGAGCGTTGACTGGCGATTGCGCGCCGTGTCGTTGAGAAGCGTGTTGCATAACTTCTCCATCTCCTCATCGGTCGGGCCTTCGGTCGCGAGCCGCTTTATCTCTTCGTCAATCGTCGCGCGAGCGAAGACGACCCTCGGTTTCAGGCCGGACTCGCTTCGCTCACAGGACAGCTGCTCGCCACAGGGACAGTCCCTCACCCCGGGCTGAGCTTTCGTGCCGAGCTCGATTCGCTTGGAACTTCACTGACTCATGGCACCGATCGAGACG
>JANOAY010000125.1:0-3263 GCA_031411375.1 Pedosphaera sp.
GGCACGCCGCGCGCGCGAATCTCGGCATGCAAGGCAATCATCTCCGGCAGTTCGGCGAAGATGTCGCCAAAGGGCGCGGCAAATTCCTCGAAGCCGCCGCGAAAGCCGATTTGCGCCTTCACCTCGGCGAAAAATTCCTGCGTGGTCATCTGCCCGCCCTCGTAGCGGAAGAGGAGCGGCGTCTGGTCAATAACGGTGCGGACTTCGTCGGCGCTCGCGGTGGAGTTTTCCGCGAGGCGGCGCGCGGCGAGGCCGTAGTCGAAATCCACCAACACTTTGCCGAGATCGAAGACGACGACTTTGACTTTCAACTCATCTCCCTCCGGCCTTCGAGCGCGCGCGTGAGCGTGAGGTCGTCGGCGAAATCGAGGCCGCTGCCGGCCGGCAGGCCGTGGGCGATGCGCGTCACCTTCACGCCACGCGCGCCGAGCTGCTTCGCGAGGTAGTAGCTGGTGGCGTCGCCTTCCACGTCGGTCGGCAGGGCGAGCACGACTTCACGGATCGGCTCCGTCTTGAACCGAGCTTCGAGCTGGCTGATGCGGAGGTCTTCCGGGCCAACGCCGTTGAGCGGAGAAATTTTTCCGCCGAGCACATGATATTTGCCGCGAAAGAAATTCGCCTTCTCAACGCTCAGAATATCCGTGGGCCGCTCGACCACACAGACGAGCGAAGCGTCGCGCCGCGCATCATCGCAAATGGCGCACGGGTCCGCCTCCGTGAGCGCGCCGCAAATCGAACACAGCCGAATGCGTTCGCGCGCGGTGATGATGGTTTGCGCGAGCAGCCGCACGCCCGGCTCATCCGCCTGCACCAGATGCAAGGCGATGCGCTCTGCGGAACGCGGGCCGACGCCGGGCAAGCGACCGAGCGCGGCGGTGAGAGCGGTGATGGGTTCGGGAAGCATGCAGCGGTGCGTGGGAGCGGCTGATACTTCTCGCGCACCCAGTTCCGGGGTCACATCCCCGGCAAGTTCATCCCCTGCGTGATCTTGCCCATTTCGGCGTTGGAGATGTCCTTGGCTTGGGTGAGCGCCTGGTTCACGGCGGTCAAGATCATGTCCTCCAGCAATTGCGCGTCCGCCGGGTTGACCGCCGCCGGATCAATTTTGATCGTGGCGACCGTGCCGTCGCAGCGCGCGATGACTCGGACCGCGCCGCCGCCGCTGGTGGCCTCGACGGTTTGCGCGGCCAGGGAGGCTTGCGTTTGTTCCATCTGCTGCTGCATCCGCGCAGCCTGTTTCATCAATTTTCCAATGCTCGACATGGGGAGTGAGTTACAAGTTGAAGGTTGAAGGTTGAAAGTAAAAAAGCATCAGCCGCGCACTTCGACGATGGTGCCTTTGAAAATCTCCAGCGCCTTTTTAATCAGCGGATCGTTTTTGAATTCCGCGTGATCGAGCTGCAACGGCTTCGGTGCGGGCGCGGGGGCGGCGGGTTTGCTCGGCGGCGGGGCGGCGAAACTGGGAATGGGAGCAGCTGGAGCGGGAACGGCCACTGGCTCCGGCACCGCTGGCGCGGCCACGGCGAAATCCTGCGGACGCTTGGCCTTCACGATTTTCACCTGCGCGCCGTGGATGCCGAGTTCCGCCAGCTTGGTCGCGATGAGCGCGTGGTTCTTCGCGTTGTCCACCATGCCGATGTGGTCGGCGAACTCGGGATCGAAGCCGATGGTGAACACATTCTTCGCGAAGGACATCGGGTGCGCCTCGATGAAGTAGCTGCGGGCAAACGGACTGGCGCGGCCAATCGCGTCGATCAAGTTCGGCCAGAGCGCGGCCAGGTCAATGTCGCCGGCGGACGCAGGAACAGGCGCAGCCGCCACTTGCGCTGGCCGTACGGGCGCAGGCGCGGGAGCCGCCACCGGTCTCGGAGCCGGTGCTGCCGCCGCGACGGGCGCGCGCACCGGCACCTGTGCTGACGGCGCGGACGAAGCCGATCCAGCATCTCCACGCAGTTCATTCAACCGCTTCAACACCGCGTCGAGGCTCACGGCATTCCGCGCTTCCATCGCCTTGATCAGCGAAATCTCGATGAAAATTTTCTTCGAAGCGGCGTCGCGCAAATTGCTCTCGGTTTGCGTGAGCGTTTCCATCACGCGGGTCAGCCCCTCGGTGCTGACCAGCGCGGCCTGCGTGGCGAGCGTGGCGGCCTCGGCTTCGGAAACTTCGAGCAGGCGCGTGTCACCTTTCGAGATTTGGAACACAAGCAGGTTGCGAAGGTGCTGCAGCAGATCGCCGAGGAACTTGCCCAAGTCCTTGCCGTGCCGCGCGAGTTCGTTCAGTTCGCCAAGCACGAGCGGCACGTCGCCTTTCAACAATCCTTCCGTGAGCGAGAGCAGTTGCGCCTGCGAGGTGAGGCCGAACATCGAGAGCACGTCCGGCTCAACAATGGCGTTGCCGCAGAAACTGATGAGCTGATCGAGCGCGCTCTCGGCGTCGCGCATTCCGCCGTCCGCGCCCCGCGCGATGGCGTGCAGCGCCGGTTCGTCAATGGTCACGCCCTCCTTGCCGGCGATTTCGCGCAGGTGATTGACGATGAGCTTGATCGGGATGCGGCGGAGGTCGAACCGCTGGCAGCGCGAGAGAATCGTCGGCAGCACCTTCTCCGGCTCCGTGGTCGCAAACATGAACTTCACATGCGCCGGCGGCTCTTCGAGCGTCTTGAGGAGCGCGTTGAACGCCTCCTTCGTGAGCATGTGAACTTCGTCAATGATGTAGATTTTGAACTTCGAGGAGGCGGGCGCGTATTTCACCGTCTCGCGCAATTCACGGATTTCCTCGATGCCGCGGTTGCTCGCGCCGTCAATTTCCAGCACGTCGAGCGAACGGCCTTCGGCGATCTCGATGGGCTTGGGATCGTCCGGTGAGAAATCCACTTTCGGCCCGCCCGTGGCGTTCAGGCATTTAGCGAAGATGCGCGCGACGGTGGTCTTGCCCGTGCCGCGCGGGCCGCAAAAAAGATACGCGTGCGCGATGCGGCCCGTCTCGATGGCGTGGCCGAGCGTCTGCGTGACGTGCTCCTGGCCCACCACGTCCGCAAAACGCTGCGGGCGGTACTTGCGGGCTATTACTTGGTAGGAGGCGGACATTTAGGATTTAAGATTTTTGATTTTAAGATTTCAGACTGACTTGGACGCGCCGCCATCGTCGCCGCCAAATCTTAAATCGCAAATCCAAAATCTTAAATGGATCGAAGGTGCCAGGGTGACCACGGCGGATGCCGAGCAAACTACCGTTGCTGCCTTCCGGCCCTGGCGGGGTTCGT
>JANOAY010000126.1:0-4987 GCA_031411375.1 Pedosphaera sp.
CTGCTGGCGAAGAAAATGTATCCGTGGATGACGATGGTTCCCGACCACGCGCTGCACGCCAAGCACGCGCTGCTCAACACGGACACCTTCTTCAGTTGGTACACGCGCATCCCGCTCTATTTCGTCATCTGGATCGCGCTCGCCTTCCTGCTCCGCAAATACTCCGTGGCGCAGGACAAGGACGGCGCGGCCCACTGGACGTTCAAGATGCGGCGGGCCTCTTACGTCGGCATTTTCCTCTTCGCCATTTCACTGACCTTCGCGGTCATTGACTGGGTGAAGTCGCTCTCGCACCAGTGGTATTCCACAATGTATGGCGTGTGCTATTTCGCCGGCAGCGTGTGGCTGACCATCGCCACGGTCTATGTCATCGGCATCGTGCTCAAGCGCACCGGCCCGCTCAAGGACGTGCTGTTCCCGACGCACTTCTACTACATCGGCTCGCTGACCTTTGCATTCACGGTCTTCTACGCCTACGTCCACTTCTCGCAATATTTCATTCAATGGAACGCCAACCTTCCGGAGGAAATCTTCTGGTTCAAGCTGCGCGAAGTCGGCACCTGGTGGTGGGTCGGCATGGTCATCATCTTCGGACATTTCTTCGTGCCTTTCCTGACGCTGCTGCGCATCGACTTCAAGTTGAAGCTCGTGATCATGCTGCCCGTCGCCATCTGGGCGTGGCTCATGCACTACACCGACATGTGCTACAACATTCTGCCCACGCCGCGCCCCGATAATTTCTACCTGCACTGGATGGACATCGGTGCCTTCCTGATCATGGGCGGCATCCTGAGCACGCTTTACATCCGTTCGCTCGGCACGACGGCGGCGTATCCACTGCGTGACCCGCGCCTGAAGGAATCTCTCACGTCTCACGAATTGCCGGCTTCGGAAGAAGCGCCAGCCAGCCATTGAGGTGCCTATGGAAAACGTGAACAGTAAAAGCAAAGTGATGGTCACGGTGGTCGTGGTGCTTGCCACGTTCCTGCTCATGGCTTTTCTCGTGAACCGGATGATCAACATCACGAGGCCGGAACCGGTCGGCGTCGCCCGCGCCACTGAGCGCACCGTGGAAGGCGCGAAGATCCGCGCCGAGGGCGTGGAGAAATCCAAGTCTTGGGGTCTCGTGGACCAGCCGCGCGGCATCGTCCGTCTGCCGGTCGAGGACGCGGTGAAGCTGACGCTCGAAGGCTACAAGGATGCGGCCAAGTTCAAGACCGACCTCGCCGCGCGCCTCGAAAAGGCCAGCGTCGCGCCGCCCAAGCCCAAGAACGATTACGAATAAGCGTCAATGAACGGTTCGCCCTCCTCATCCGTTTCGACGACGTCCGCAGCTCCGACGCCTGCGTGCATTGATTCGTCCGCTCGCATCCTGCTGCTGCCCATCGTCAGTTCGCTGATCTGGCTCGTCATTAGTTCAGTGCTTGCGCTCATCGCCTCGGTGAAGCTGCACTCCCCGTCGGTGCTCGCGGACTGCTCGTGGCTCACCTACGGCCACACCCGCCCGGCGGCGAACGATGCGTTCGTCTATGGCTTCGCCTCGCAGGCCGGACTCGCGGTCGCGGTCTGGATTCTTTGCCGTCTCGGTCGCAACACGTTGGTCGGCGCGGTGCCCATCGCCATCGGAACGATCTTTTGGAATCTCGGTGTGACCGCTGGCACCGTCGGGATTTTCACCGGCCACACCACGGGCTTCGACTGGCTGGAATTTCCGAAAGCCGGATCGTTCATTCTCCTCGCGTCGTATGGCGTCCTCGGCGTCTGCGCGTTGCTAAATTTCCGCAACCGCCAGCCGGGTGAAACGTATCCGTCCCAATGGTACATTCTCGCCGCGCTGTTCTGGTTTCCCTGGCTCTTCACCACCGCGCGGATGCTGCTTGTGCAGTTCCCGGTGCGCGGCGTGACGCAGCTCGCGGTCAGCGGCTGGTTCACGAACGGCCTGTTCACGCTCTGGCTCACGTCGCTCGGGCTGGCCGTGCTGCTCTATTTCATCCCGAAAATTTCGCAGGCCCAACTGTTCAGCCGCTCACTGGCACTCATCGCCTTCTGGTCGCTGGCCCTGTTTGGCGGCTGGGCCGGCTTCTATCGCGGCCAGCCTTTGCCGGCCTGGATGATCAGCACCGGCATGGCCGCGTCGGTCGTGCTGCTCGTGCCGATGATTGCCACCGTCGCCAACCTCTGGCTCACGATGGGGCAGGGGACGGGAGCGAAATCCGGCACGCTCGGCTACTTCAAATTTTCGCTCATCGCCTTCGCGCTCTGCGGCGTGTTCGCGGTCTTCAATGCCTTCGTGCCGCAACTGCGCCTCACGCTGTTTGCCGAGGGCGTCGAGCAACTGTTCCTCTACGGCTTCATCGGCCTCGCGCTGTTCGGCGCGATTCAATATCTCGCGCCGCTGCTCACCGGCCAGGAGAACAGCAAGTTCGTCTGCGCCAACGGCATGGCCGCGACCTTCGGCATTTTGATCTTCGCCGCCGCCTTCATCATCGGCGGCGTCCTTCAGCAGAAGCGCCTGATTGACGGCTCGGTGCCGTTCCTCGAAGTGATGAACAAGACCAAGATGTTCATCCGCCTCAGCACGCTCGGCCTGCTCGTGCTGGTCATCGCCAATTTGCTCCTGCTCGCCCGCGTGCTGCTGCTCGTGCGCGCCGCGTGCAAAGCGTGCTGCTCGTCCTGCTGTTCGGAAACCAAGTCCGTGAAACTCAAACCTGCGGGGGCCACGCGATGAATCACGGCCCGCTTATTTTCCTCGGTGTCCTTGTCACGTTCGTGATGTCCTGGTGGGGACTTATCTTCGCCCCGCAGGTGCAGATTGGTTCGCAGCAGAACGCCGCGCTGACCGAAGGCGTTTATCCCAAGCCCCGCGCCGGTGTCGCCGAGCAGGGTCATCACGTCTATGTCGCCAACGGTTGCGTGCAATGCCACAGCCAGCAGGTGCGGCAGGATGGCTACACGTTCGATCTCGTCCTGACCGCGCCGGGCACCAACAGCCAGATCGTCACGCGCCTGCTCGGACGCATCGCACCCGGCATCAACGCCGGAGCCGTGGCCGCTGCCGCGACCGACAAGACGCCGCAGACCATTCTCACCAATGTCCCGCAAGGCGTGGCCGAGGATGCGCAGGCGCGTCTGAAGAAAGCAGGCGCGACGGCGAAGACCGTGTTCATTCCCTTGGGCGTGGACATCGCGCGCGGCTGGGGTTCGCGCCTCACCGTGGCGGCGGATTACCTTTATGACCAGCCAGTGCAGGTCGGCCATTCGCGGCTCGGCCCTGACCTCGCGAACTACGGCCAGCGCGCGCCCTCCGTCGCGCTGATTCTCCAGCATCTCTATCATCCGCGCACGACGATGCCCGGCTCCACCATGCCCGCGCACCAGTTCCTTTTTGAGACGAGGCCCATCGGCAAAAAGCCCTCCCCGGACGCCTTGCAACTGCCAGAGTCTTTTGCGCCCAAGCCGGGCAAAGACGGTCGGCCGTTGGAAGTCGTGCCGAAGCCCGAGGCACTGCAACTCGCCGCCTATTTGCAAAGCCTGCGCGTGAACACGCCGCTCTTTGAAGCGCCGGCCTCGCCCGCGCCCCAGCCATGAAGGACGTGAAACAAATTTCCGTGCAAGAGAACGAGCCGTCCGTCCGGTCCGGCACGACGTTCCTCTCGATGTGGATTCTCGGCCTGCTCGGCGTGCTGACGTGGTGGGCGTTTGTCTATGTGGATGCACAAGGCGGACAGTTCAACAGTCAGGTCTATGCGCCGTATCATACGACGAACCAACTGGCGTCGTTCCTGCCTAAGGATGAAACGGGAATCGCCATGGCGCGTGGCAAGCAGGTTTACGCGCAATGCACCGGCTGCCATCAGGACAACGGGCAAGGCAATCCCACGCTGGCCCTGCCGCTCGCCGGTTCCGAATGGGTCACGTCCGAAGGCGTCAACCGCCTGATCCGCATTCCGCTGAAGGGCCTGGCCGGCCCGTTTAAGGCGGCGGGCAAGGAAATGAACGCCGCCATGCTCGCCATCGGCGCAGACATGACCGACCAGCAGGTGGCCGACGTGCTCACCTACGTCCGCAATTCCTGGGGCAACAAGGCTCCGCTTGTCACGCCCGAGCAGGTGGCGAAAATCCGTGCGGAGATCAAGGACCGCACGGACGCTTACACGCAGGAAGAACTTCTGAAGCTGCCTGAGACGGCACCGTGATGGCGGACGGTCCGATAGAATTTTCACCCGCAGTTCTCCGCCATGCCCGCCGTTTAACGCCGTGCTGACTCCGTGGCCACGACACAGGAATGTGTCTGAACCTGCCGGCTTTCCAGGCGGCAGGTGGTGAGACTTTCCAGTCTCGTGTCGTCGCGCCGGCAGAATGCGCCCGAATAATTTGAGCCGTGTTTGCGGGAGTCTGTCCGGTGTTTGATTTCTGAGATTTGGATTTTGCGCCCGCCTCCGCTCTCCTGTATTTACCCCGCCGCATGTCTGCTGTGTCCATTGTTGAAATCCGCGAACTCACGAAGACCTATCTCCAGGGCGAGATCAAAGTCACCGCGCTGAACAGCGTCTCGCTCGATATCGCGACCGGTGAGTTTCTCGCGCTCATGGGGCCGAGCGGTTCCGGCAAATCCACGCTGCTCCATATCCTCGCCGGTGTGGATCGTCCGACGAGCGGGACCTGCCGCGTGCAAGGCGTGAACGTGCCGAACCTCAACGAGTCCGACCTCGCCGACTGGCGCAATCAGAACGTGGGCTTCGTCTTCCAAACGTTCAATTTGATCCCCGTGCTCACGGCATTTGAAAACGTCGAGCTACCACTGTTGCTCACCAAGCTCAACCGGAAGGAACGGCGCGCGCAGGTCGAGACGGCGCTGTCACTCGTCGGCCTCGGCGACCGCATGAAGCATCTGCCCCGGCAGTTGTCCGGCGGGCAGGAGCAGCGCGTGGCCATCGCCCGCGCGCTGGTCACGGACCCCGCACTGATCGTGGCCGACGAACCGACG
>JANOAY010000127.1:0-6925 GCA_031411375.1 Pedosphaera sp.
ACGACGGGCGGCGGATTGAGCGCGGTGGCTTTCGCGAGCAAGGTGAGGCCGACGGGGCGGGCCTTCTCCAAATACAAATCGGTGATGAGCAACTCGGGCTTCTGCGCTTCGAGCAGCGCGCACGCCGCTTCCAGATTGCTGGCGGAATAAACCTCGTGCCCCTCGGCGCGCAGCAGCTCCGAGGTGATTTGGATCATTGTGATCTCGTCATCAACGACGAGGATTTTAGCCATGAGTGCGAGGTTATGGAAACAGGGCGGGAGCGGCAAGCGGTGAAACGGAAAGCCCGTGCTCTCATTTGGCGAAAGCGCCGGAGCGCGGGTTTTCAACCCGCCGCAACGTGAACGAAAGAGCGGCGCGCAGAAGTTCCGGCCCGTTCGGCTGACGAATGTTGCTGCGGGTTGAAAACCCGCGCTCCGCCAATTCTCTCAAACGAAAGGTGCAATTCTTCATTGGCTTGGAGCGTCTGCCTTCGCACGCTCCAACAAATTCCCGAACTGGAAAAACTGACATGAAACGATTGCTCGCTCTCCTCGTGGCGCTGGTCGCCACTGCATTGACCCACGCTGCGACCGGCCCCATCCGTGTGCTGCACCTCGGCAAGGACGGCACCGACTCTGCGCGGCACGCGCACGTCCTGATGCGCGACTTGGGCCGCGATGCCATCTGGTTTGATTACACTGCCGATGCACGCGTGGTGACGCCGGAGTGGATTGCAAAGTTCGATGTCGTGCTGCTCGATGCGCCGCTGAGAGATTTCAAAACACTGGTCGGTGTGAACACGAGGAACGTTGTCGCGGCGCCGTCTGCGGAGGACAACAAGACGTTCGTTCAGTCCGTGCGCGATGTGGTGCTAAGGGCTGTGGGTGCCGCACGAAAAAAGGATTGGGAAGCGTTCCTGGCGCAACGCGAACCGGAGAAGCGCACGCCGAATCCGAACGTCGCCAACTACGAGCGCCGTGCCGAAGCGCTCACATTCGTCGAACCGCTCTCGGTGAAGGGCAGCAAGGAACGCACGCAGGTCGCGCCGGATTTGCGTTTGGAACTGTTCGCCGCCGAGCCGGACATCGCCAAGCCCATCGCCTTCGCGTGGGACGAGCGCGGGCGCTGCTGGGTGGCGGAGACGCGCGATTACCCGCACGACGTAAAGCGCACGGGCGAGGGCAATGATTCGATCAAAATTTGCGAAGATACGGACGGCGATGGGAAGGCCGACAAATTCACCGTCTTCGCCGACAAGTTGAACATCCCGACCAGCCTCGTGTTCGTGAACGGAGGCATCATCGTCTCCCAGCCGCCGCGTTTCCTTTTTCTGAAAGACACGGACGGCGACGACAAGGCCGACGTGCGCGAGGAACTGCTCCAGGGCTGGGGCATCGGTGATACGCACGCGCAGGCGAACAACCTGCACTACGGCCACGACAACTGGATTTACGGCTGCGTGGGCTACTCGGGTTTCAATGGCACGGTGGGTGGCAAGCAACTGCGTTTCGCGCAAGGCACGTATCGTTTCAAGGCCGATGGCTCGGCGCTCGAATTCCTCCATCAGTTCTCGAACAACTCGTGGGGCCAGAGCGCGAATGACGCGGGCGATCAATTCGGCGGCACGGCCAATGGCGCGCCGATTTTCTACGGCGGCATTCCGGCCAGCGCCGTGCCGCCCGGCATTCGTGTCGCGAGCGCGCGCAAAATTAACGTGGAGGAGAAGTGCCACACCATCACGCCAAATTTCCGGCAGGTGGACGTGATGGGCGGCTTCACGGCGGCGGCGGGCAGCGCGTTCATTTACTCCGCGAATTTGCCTGCGCGTTTGCAAGGCATGGCGATGGTCTGCGAGCCGACGATGAAGAACATCGCGCTCATGGACGTGCAGCCCAAGGGCGCGGGCTACACGGCGAAGGATGGTTTCAATCTCGTGGCCAGCAGCGACGAATGGATGTCGCCCGTGTTCAGCGAGGTCGGCCCGGACGGCGCGGTGTGGTTCGCCGACTGGCAGAATTACATCATCCAGCACAACCCCACGCCCAGCGTCCAGCGCGGCGGCTACAACGCGAAGACCGGCGTCGGCGGCGCGCACGAGAACCCGCTGCGCGATCACGCGCGCGGTCGCATCTATCGCGTGGTGTGGGAGAAGGCGCAGAAGCCGGCCATCACTTCGCTCCAAGGCGCGAGCACGGCCACGCTGGTCAATGCGCTCGCGACGGACAATCCGCTCTGGCGCCTGACCGCGCAGCGTCTGCTCGTCGAAGGCAAGAAGACGGATGCGACGGAGTCGTTGAAGAAAGTGGTCGCCGCGACGAATGCCACTGTCGGCGCAGTCCACGCGCTCTGGACGTTGCACGGACTCGGCGCGCTGGATGACAAGTCGCATCTCGCCGGTCTGCTCGCGAAAGACGCCCGCGTCCGCCGCGCCGCCACCCGCGCGCTCGGCAACGACGACCGCGCCCAGAAGCTCTACTTCAGCGCCGGCGTTGTGACCGATCCCGATCTCATCACGCGCCAGACGGCGTTCCTGAAGCTCGGCGATTTCCCGACCTCAAAGGAGATTCAATCCGTGGTGGCCAGCCTCGCGAAGAATTCCACGCACCGTTCCGACGAATGGTTGAGCGATGCGACCCGCCTGCTCGCCAAGAAGCACAAGACCGACGCCTCCAAGGAAGGCCCGAATCTGCTGCCCAATCCCGGCTTTGAAACCGTGGGCGCGAACGGCCTGCCCGAAGGCTGGAAACGGCGCGACTACGCCGGAGCGCCCGGCAACGCGGGCGCGGAATGGACCGTCCAGACCGGTGCGGGCAACTTCCACGACGGCGAACGCGGCCTGCGCTGCATCACGCGTGAGAACGCCGACACCAGCCTCTACGCCGACGTGGAGTTAAAACCGAACACGATGTATCGCCTCAGCGGTTGGGTGAAGGGTCACGCGTTGCGCGGCAAGGTCGGATTCAACGATCACCTCGGCCGCGCCGAGACCGAACGCGCGCCGCGCGGCGACACGGACTGGACGCTGGTGGAAGTGGACTACAACAGCGGCAACGTGACCAAGACGAGCATCAACATCCTGCACGTCGCGGTCGGCGACGGTTACTTCGACGACGTGAAGCTGTGCGAGTTGCTGCCCGCCGACGCGCCCGTCGGAGAGATCGCGGGCCTGGCCAAACGCGGCGAGGACATTTTCCACAATCACGTCGCGCGCTGCGTGCTCTGCCACGCGCTCAAAGGCGAAGGCAGCACCGTCGGCCCCGCGCTCGACGGCATTGCGTCGCGCGCCACGCCGCAATACATCAAGGAGAGCCTGCTCGAACCGAGCAAGGTGATCGCGAAAGGCTTCGAAGGGGGCGGCGAAATTTCCCCGATGCCGCCGATGGCCGACATCTTCAGCCCGCAGGAATTGGAGGACATCCAGGCGTTCTTGCAGACGCTGAAGTAGGCGGTGCTGGCCCTCGGTGCGGAGGGAGCGGGTGTCGTGCGGCTTTCATTCTTAAAGAAGGTGGGTTTTGTCGCATGGCGCGACTTCTCGCAGCGCGAAAAGTTCCGCCAAGATTTCACCCGCAGAGCTTTTCCTTGCTCCCGCCCTCACGCCCTTCGCACAGTCGGGCGCGATGTCCGAGTGGCCCAAAGTCAGTTTCATCATGCCGACGCTGAACGCGGCGGCATTGCTGGAGAACTGTCTGGCCTCCATCGCGAAACAAACTTACCCGCGCGACCGCTACGAAATCCTTCTCGCCGACGCCATGTCGAAGGACGCCACGCGCGCCATCGCCGCCAAGTATGGTGCCGTCGTCATTGATGACCACGGGCGCGACATGGAGCAGGCGAAACGTCTCGCGCTCCAGCACGCCACGGGCGAATTCATCGTCTTCGTGGACTCGGACAACGAGATCACGCACGCGGATTACATCGAACGCGCCGTGCGCGCCCTCGCCGCGAACCCGCAGGCGCTTGGTGTGGAAAGTTATTACCTCCCGTCGCCGAAGATGAGTTCCTTCTGCGCCTACGTCACCGCGCTGCTGCACATCAGCGACCCGATGTCGTGGATCATGAGCGTGACGCCGAAGCTCGTGGCGCGCGACGGCGAGGTCGAACGCTGGACGGTGCCGGGCGAGTCGCTCGCCTATCCGCTGGGCGCGAATGGCTTCGTGTTCCGCCGCGCGGACATCGAACGCACGCGCGCGAAGCAGCAGTTTCAAGACACGCACGTCGCGCTGCATCTCATGCAGGAAGGCCAGCGCGAGTGGCTGCGAATTCGCGGACGCGGCGTGCATCACTACTACGTGCAGACGTGGTGGGGCTTCGTGAAAAAGCGCCGCCGTGCCATCGTGCATTTTTTCAACGTCCGCCAGGAGACGAATGTTTCGTGGACCAAACAGAAACCGCCGGTGCCCGTCTGGCTGGCGGCCCTCTACTGCGCCTCGTGGATTGGCCCGCTCTACCACACGCTGCTCGGCCTCATCAAAGACCGAGACCTCCGCTGGCTCTGGCATCCGCCGACCTGCTTCGGTTCCTTGCTCGGCACGATCTGGGGCTGGTGGACGCAGCGGCAGCGCGGCAGTGGCGCGAACATTCACGATTTGAAAGTGGACCAGTCGCTGAAAGCAAAATGACGAATGCCTAATTCCGAATGACGAAACAAATCTCAAACCTCATTCAGCCGAACCACGCCCGGTTCGTCATTCGCCATCCGTCATTCGTCATTTAACCCATGCGCCTCCACTTCTTCACCAACGGCATCTTCTCCACCAGCATCGCGGGCGGGGACATTCATTTTCTCAAGCTGGCCGAGGGCGCGGCGCGCGCGGGCTACGAACTGAACTTCTTTGGCGGGCACGCGTTGCAGGAAGTCATTCGCAAACATCAAATCCCCGGCACCATCACGCTGACTGACAGCGGCGTGATGCCCAAGACCAACACCGGCGTACTCGGCGGACAGGTGAAACTCTTCCGCGACATGTATGCCCGCTACCGCCGCACCATGACCGCGCTCGACACCATCGCACCGGAAGATTTCGTCTATGCCACGTCCGACTACTGGTTCGACGTGCTGCCGGCGGTGCGCAGCCGCGCGCTCTGCAAGCTCATGGTCTGGCACATGAACGCGCCGCGCTTCGGCGAAATTGTCACGCGCTCGCGTCCGGACATAGATGCGATGCGCGCCTCGTCGCTGCATTACTGGGCGAGTCAGACCTATTCGCTGCGCCGCTTCGCCGCGTGTCCGACGAAACACCTGTTCCACCTGCACCCCGACATGCGGCCCGTGTTGCAGCAACTCGGACTGCGCGACGAGGAGATGAGCTACGTCTCCTACGGTCTCGAAGTGACGCTGAACGACACCGTGCCCACGCCGCCGCGCGAGTTCGACGTGGTGTGGGTCGGGCGCGTGCATCGGCAGAAGGGCGTGGATGATTTGGTCGCTACGGTCGAATGGCTCTCGAAGCGCTTGGAGAATTTCCGCGCCGTGTTCATCGGCAACGTGCGCGCGCTGGAGCCGGAGATTGTGAAACGCGGACTGGAGAAACACGTCACCTTCTCCGGCTTCGTGAGCGAGGAGGAAAAAATCCGGCTGTTCAAGGCGAGCCGCGTGTTCCTCATGCCGAGCCGCCACGAAGGTTCGCCGCGTGTCGTGGGCGAATCGATCATCGCGAGCACCCCCGTCGTGGCCTACGACATCCCGAACTACCGCCCTGTGTTCGGCGACTTCCTGCGCTACGTGCCTGCGTTCGATCTCGCCGCGTTTCAGTCCGCCGCCGAGAGCGAGATCGAAAAGATGTGCGCCGGGGACAACTACCTCGCACGCCTCGACCTCGCGGAGTTCAAGCGCGCGAATTCGTGGGAGACGACGCAGGGGAAATTTCTGGCGGCGTTGAAGCACCTTCGTGCGCAGGAGTGAGGTGGAAGTTGTCGCGCTGCGACACCCCGCCCGCGCAGATCGGGCGGAAGGAACTCCCCCACGCGTTGGTCAATTCATTGCGCCGCTCTGCGCGGCGCTACTCGTCGCAGCGCGACGAGTTCCACCACTTGTCGCCCCGACGCGCTTCACCTAGCTTTCGCGCCGCGTGAACATTGTGCAGATCACTCCCGGGGCGGGCGGCATGTATTGCGGCGGCTGCTTCCGCGACAACGCTCTCGTGGCCGCGCTGCGCCGCCTCGGCCATGACACGCTCATGCTGCCGCTCTACCTCCCACTCACGCTTGATGAAAAAGATCAAAGCGCGGGTACGCCGATTTTTTTCAGCGGCGTGAATGTTTATCTGGAGCAGAAATTTCCGTGGTTCCGCCGCGCACCGGACTGGCTGCACCGTGCGCTGGCTTCGCCGAAACTGCTCGGCCTGCTCGGCGGCTTCGCGGGGAAAACGCGCGCGGAAGATGTCGGCGAACTCGTCATCTCCATGCTGCGCGGCGAAGAAGGAAACCAAGCCCGCGAGGTGGATGAGCTCGTAACGTGGCTCAAGGCCAATCACCGCTGCGACGTCCTCTCGCTCTCGAACGTCCTGCTCGCCGGCATGGCGCGGCGGTTGAAGTCGGAATTGAACGCCCCCGTCGTCTGCATGTTGCAGGGCGAGGACACGTTCCTCGACAGCCTGCCCGCACCCGTGCGCGCCGCCGCGTGGCAGATTCTCGCCGAGCGCGCGCGCGACATTGATCTGTTCATCGCGCCGAGCCGTTACTTCGGCGAACTGATGGCGCGGCGGATGAATGTACCGATGGAACGTGTGCGGATTGTTCACAACGGGATCAGCCTCGATGGATATTCGGTCCAAGGTCCAAGGTCCAAGGTCCAAGGTCAGCCAGAGCTCGGCTACTATGCGCGCATGTGCGAGATGAAAGGTCTCGGCCTCGCGGTGGATGTGTTCATCGAACTGAAAAAGCGTGGGCGCGTGCCGGGTTTGCAACTGCACGTCGGCGGCGGCTGCGGGCCGGGTGATGAACC
>JANOAY010000128.1:0-2687 GCA_031411375.1 Pedosphaera sp.
TGGCGCGCAGGCGGGCGATTTCCTTGTCGCGAATCAGCCAGCGCAAGTCCACGCGGCGGCGCATCACGCCGGTGTTGCTGCACGGGGCGTCAATGAGGATGCGGTCGTAGGCGGTTGAGGGTTGAGAGTTGAGGGGAGGACTGGGTCAACGCAGGTCACGCCGAGGCGGACGCAGTTTTCTTCCACTAATTTCAGACGCTCAGGCGCGGTGTCGTGGGCGACGATGCGGCCCTGATTCTTCATGCGCTCGGCCATGAAGACGGCTTTGCCACCGGGCGCGGCGCAGAGATCGAGAATCGTTTCGCCGGGCTGCGGATCAAGTTCCGCGACCGCGAGCAGCGTGCTGGGGTCTTGGATGTAGAAGGTTCCGCTGTTGAAACTCGGCAGCGTGGCGAGCGGGGGAAAGGATTTGAGTTCAAAGACCGGCGCGTCCTGTGCCCAGTCGCAGGCCACGGGGTTGGCGTCCACGCGTTCGTGCAACCATTGTTCGCGGAGCTGCTCCGGGTTCGCGCGCAGCAGATTGACGCGGGCGAAGGTGCGCGGCGCGGTGTTGTTCCATTCGAGCAGGCGCTTGGTGTCGTCGAGGCCGAGGCGTGGCGTCCAGCGGTCGCAGAGCCATTTCGGATGCGTGTGGCCGAGCGCGAGGTCGGTTTGCTTGAGGTCGGCGAGGGCGCGCTCCAGCGTCTCGCGTTCGCGCAGGCAGTTGCGGAGGACGGCGTTGATGAATCCGGCCTGAGTGTTGAAACCTTCGCGGCGTGCGAGCTGCACCGTCTCGTTCACCGCCGCGTAATCGGGAATGCGCGAGAGCCAGAACATCTGGTAGAGCGCGAGGCGCAGGAGGATGCGGAGCGTGGGCTTCTGCGGGCGATCGTCGGTCTTGCGCGCAATGATCCAGTCGAGCGTGGCCTGCCAGCGCGCCACGCCATAGACCAGTTCCTGCAAGAGTCCGCGATCCTCCGCTGCCATGCGCGTGTGCGCGAGCGCGCCTTCGAGCAGATGTTCGATAAAGTCGCGTCCGTTTTCTCGTTGGAGAAGCAGGCGCATGGCAATTTCCCTTGGTTTTTCAAAACTCACCTTCTAATAATCTGTTTCGATTCGGTTACAGCGAGAAAATTGATCTTATGAAAGAAGAATTTGAAAAACTGGCTGCGGGCGGAAAAATCAGCACCAAGCATGTCGAGTGTCTCACGCTCCTCGCTCAATCCGGTTATTGCGTCCACAAAAGCTGGGGTTTCGGACGCATCACGACGGTGGACACGGTCTTCGCCCGCTTCCTGATTGATTTCCAAACCAAGCCCGGACACCACATGGACTTGGGCTTCGCTGCCGAATCGCTCAAGGCGGTTTCGCCCGAACACATTCTCGCGAAGAAGGCCAGCGACCTCAAAGGTCTCCGCGAACTCGCCGCGCGCGATCATCTCGCTGTCATCAAGCTCGTGCTGAAAAGCTACGGCGGTCAGGCAACGACGGATCAAATTCAGAACGTGCTCGTGCCGGATGTCATCGCGTCCGACTGGAAAAAATGGTGGGAAGTCGCCAAGCGCGAACTCAAGAAGGACGGCCACTTCCAGGTGCCGTCGAAGAAGACCGAGCCGATCATTTATCAGGTGGATGAAGTGTCGCTCCAAGAACGCCTGCTGAAAGATTTCCGCGCCGCCAAGGGCTTGAAAGCACACGCCACCGTCGCGACCGAGGTGTTGAAGTTCATTCCCGATCTCACCGACAAGGCTGCCGCCGTGAAGGAAATCAACGGCACGCTGAACGGCGAGATCATCACCCACATGCGCAACCAGCCGAACGTGTCGCTCGAAGCGATGTTTGTGCGCGACGACTTGAGCGAGGCCGCTGGCCTGCCGCCCACGGACGGCGAGCTGACGCCCAAGAACATCTGGACACAGGAGCCGCGCTTCGCCTCCTTCATGGAGTCGCTGCCCGCCGCCAAACAGCGCCGCGCGCTCGAAACTTTCAAGGATTCCAACCCGCAGTGGTCCGACGTGGTGCGCGCCGCGCTCAACACCGCTTCCGCGAAACTCGCGGGCGAAATCGCCGGCCTGCTTCTCGACAACGGCAAGGCCGACCTGCTCAAGGAATCCATCGCGAAGATCGTGAACCAGCACTCCGGCGGCAGCGAGATGCTGCTCTGGCTGGCGAAGGAACGCTCGGATGCTTTCGCGGATATTCTCGGACCGGAAGTTTTCCGCGCCATGCTCACCGCGATGGAGCGCGACCAGTTCAACGAGAAGAAGTCCAACCGCCTGCGCGACTACATCCTGAGCGACCAGGCGCTGCTCGTGGAATTGATCGGCTCCGCCGACCTCGACGTGATCAAAGACCTCACGCGTGCGCTGCAACTTTCGCCCGTGTTCGACGACATGGACAAACGCTCCCTGCTCGCGCGCATCGTGAAGAGCTACCCGGCGATTCAGTCGCTCATCACCGGCGAACAGACGCGGCAGGACGTGACGTTTGTCGTTTCGTGGAGCAGCCTCGAACGCCGCAAGGACGAGTATGCCGAGATCGTGCAGAAGAAAATTCCCGCGAACTCGAAGGAGATCGCCATCGCCCGCAGCTACGGCGACCTGCGCGAGAACCACGAATACAAGGCCGCGAAGGAGATGCAGAAAATTCTCATGCGCCAAAAGGCGGAACACGAGGAGCAGATCGCCCGCGCGCGCGGCTCCGATCTT